>DATJEJ010000310.1:0-8588 GCA_035496795.1 Candidatus Omnitrophota bacterium | reverse complement strand
GTCCGGCCCGTGCGGATCGGCGCCCCGGGAGGGCGTGGCGTAGGCCACCGAAACCGTGCGGTCCGGGAGCGCGCGGCCCACCACCCACCGCACGCGCGCCAGGTGGAACTTCGAGGTGATCACGAGAAGGCTTCTCCAGCCGCGCTCGGCCGCCAGGGCCGCGAGCGCCCGCGCCTCGTTGCGCGTGCCCCAGCGGCGCGGCGCCACGTGACGAACCTCGACCTGGTTCCGCTCCAGGATCACGAAGAAGTGGCGCTGTTCCGGCGGGACGAGATCCACCGCCTCCTGCAGCGCGTCGACGCCGGGAAGCCCCAGGAGCGCGTAGCGCCGCCACTCGAAGCGGGCGACACTGACGACCAGGGCGATTTCCGGCGCGTCCGACGCGTGCATGAGGACCTGCCAGAGGCCGGCCGCGCATTCCTTGCGTGCCTGCCCCCCCGCGAAGACGAAGATCGCGTCGGGGCGCGGGCCTTTCGCCGGGAGCGGATCGGGCAGGCGAGAGGCGGGCACGGATCAGCGGAGCATCAGGTAGAGCGATGCCGCCGACGCCGCGGCGCCGAGCAGGAGTCCCGCCGCCGCGATCGTGCGCACCGCGCCGCGTCCCAGGATCAACGCGATCCCCATTTTGAATACCGTATTCGAGAGAACGCCCACGGCGATCGCCTGCGCGGCGATCAGGAGCATCGAGGGATCCTCCGCCGTGCGGGCCATGGAGATCGTGAGCGCGTCCACGTCGGTCAGGCCGAGCACGGCGCCGGAGGCGAGGAGCCCGGCGCCGCCCCACAGCGTCCGCACGGCGTGCACGGCGAAGAGCACCACCTGGAAGATCGCCGCCATCTGGAGCGCGCTCTTCAGCTGGAGCGGATTCTTCGGCTCGGGCATCGTGGCGTGGTTGTCGCGCGAGCGCCGGAGCCCGATCAGGGTCACCAGCACGGTGACCGCGAAGGGGGCGGCCAGGTAGGGAAGCGTCTGACTCATGAGATCGGTGTTCAGCACCGCCGTGGCCACGACCACGCGCACGTAGAGCAGCGCGCAGGCGGCGAGGATGCCGAAAGCGAGCGGCGACCCCGCCTCGGGATGCTCGCGGCTTTGGCGCGAGAAGGTGAGCGTGGTGCTGGTGGAGGAGATCAGCCCGCCCAGGAGTCCCGCCACCAGGTAGCCGTGCTTCTCGCCGATCACGCGGCGGGCGATGAATCCGAGATAGGACAGCCCCGAGAAGAAGAGCACGAGGATCCAGAGCTGGCGCGGGCGGATGCCGCCGAGCGGGCCGTAGGGACCCTGGGGGAGCAGCGGGAGGATCACGACGGCCATGACCAGGAACTGCGCGGCCGCCCGGACCTCGCGAGAGTCGAGGTGGCTGACGGCGTGATGGAGGCGCGACTTCTCGACGAGGAGGAGGGTCGTGACCGCGATCATGCCGCTCGCCAGCGCCAGCCGGCCCGCGCCCGCCAGCACGCCCGCCGCGATCACGACGAGGGCGGCGACCTCGGTGGTGGCCTCGACGTCGTCGCGATGGAGCTTCCAGTAGCCGCCCGCCACGACCGCCGCGCCGCCGGCCGCGAGCACGGCGCCGAGCTCGGGGGCCTGGAGCGCCCAGCAGAGGCCCGCGGCCCCGGCCAGGAGCCCGAGGAGCGTGAAGGTGCGGATGCCGCCGAAGCGGGCGCGGGGGCCGGTCGCGTGCCCCGACCACTGGCGCTCGATCCCGATGGCGGCGCCGCCGAGCCCTGCGATCGCGACGTGGAGCGCGGCCTCCGCCTCGGGGGACATGGACCGACTCTAGCCGACAGGGCGGAGCGCGGGACAGCTAGAAAGGCGTGGGCTGCGTCGGCCTTGGTGCCTGTTGGAACGCGACCTTCTCGGCGGGGGCCCGGCGCAGCACGCGCGGGAGCGCGCCGGCGATCCAGATCAGCCAGGCGAGAATCCATCCCGTTCCGCTCACGGCGAGCATCGCCATGCGCGCCGAGGGGATCATCTCGGCCAGGATCCGGCCCACGAGCGCCGTCGCGAGGAGCGCCGCCATTCCCGGGCGGAGGACCAGCGGCTCTTGCTGAATGGGATAGCTGCCATGGCGGATCACGACACGCGTCGCGATGCCGGCCGAGAGCGCCCCGAACCCGCCGATGAAGAGCGTGTGCGCGCCGATCAGGAGCGTCCCTGGAGCGAGGGCCATCAGCCAGAGTCCCAGGAACAGCATCCAGCCGGATCCCCAGAGAAACCACGAGACCCGGTCGGCGCGACCGGGCAGGCGGAAGAGCTTCCAGACGAGGAGCAACACGACAGAGCCGGTCACGGCGCGAACGAGCGCTCCCGCTTCCGCGCGACCGGACGCCTCGAGCAGCAGCGAGCCGAGCATCGCGAGCGCGATCAGCGCATAGAGAATGCGCCGCGGCTTCCGCACGTGCGGCTTCGCGATGCCGGGGATCACGAGGGGATCGCGCATCGACGTGAACGTGGGGACGAGGAGGCCGCCCACGCCCAGGACGATGGAGAGGATCATCCCCATCCAGATCAGGCGAAGTCCGAAGCGGGGGGAGGGCTCGGCCCAGGCGCCCAGCGCGGAGCCGGCGGCCATGACCGCGCCGGCGAAGCCGAGGAGGAGCCCGAACGCGACGAGAAGAAATTCTTCGGGCGGAGGCGAGGTGCTCTTGGTCACGCGGCGGAGCGCCATCACCACCACCAGCGCGAGCGTGGCCGCGTAGAAGAGCTGCACCAGGAAGGGCGCGCCCAGGAGTGCCGCGGCGCCCACACCGAGCATCAACAGGGTGGCGGTCGCGAGCTCCCACGGACGGCTGGGCAGAGAATGCATCCATGCGGGCATCGACGTGAGCAGGAAGCCCAGGATGAACGCGTGCTGGAAGCCCTGGATCATCAGCGTCCAGTGGGTCACGGCCGGGTAGGCGATCAGGCCGGCGGCGTGAAGCGGCCAGAGGAGCGCGCCGACGATCCCGTACAGGACGCCCAGGGGAAAGAGCACGCGATACGGATCGATTGCCTTTCGCGCCGCCGCCGCTCCGGGTGCGACCGCCTGTGGGGCGGGCGCCGGGCGCAACGGCGTGGCCACGGCCCTCACCAGTCCCGGCGGCCGAAGACGCGGGCCGCCACGGCGAGGGGAACCGCGGTCTCGAGGAGGAGCACGGCCAGACCGAGGAGCGCGCCCCCGCCGCCGCCGAGGAGCTTCACGAGCACCGCGGAGGTTGGCCCGAAGAGGGCTCCCGAGCCGACGGCCAGGGTCACCAGGACGCGCGCGAGATCCACCGGGTTCAGGAGGAGGGCCGGGAAGAGCACCGACTGGAGCGGCACGCCGCGCAGGAGCGCCGTGGCGCCGAGCACGGCCAGGTCGTAGGCGATCACGAGGAGCAGCCAGAGAAACACGGCCGCCGCGAGCGCCTTCACGCGATCGGCCAGAATGGACGCCAACGCGAGAGCGGCGGCAAGCGAGAGCGATCCCAGGAGCAGCGAGACGGCGGTGAGCGCGGCGAAGCCGCGGATCTGGTCGGGTCCCGCCTGGAGGGCCACGATCAGGCCGCCCGCGCCAAACCCGATCGCCTGAGCGGCGCCGAGCGCGGCGGTCAGGCCGAGATACTTGCCGGCCAGGACCTCGCCGCGGCCGACCGGCTGCGCGAGCAGGAGCGGCAGCGTCTCCGCGCTGCCCGACACGCTGCCCACCCCGAGCACCAGTCCGGTGAGCGGCACGGTGAAGAGCACGAGGTTCAGGAGGCTCAGGGTGACGCGGGAGAAGCCCTGGAAGCCGACCTCGCCGCTCTGCACGAGTCCGAAGAAGGAGACGCCCAGGACCAGCGCGGCGAAGAGCGCGGTGAAGGCGAAGAGCCAGCGGGTCTCGAGCGCGCGCCGGTACTCCTCGCGCGCGATGACGGCGATCCGGCGCGAGCGGCCCGGAACGGAGGCCGCTCGGACGGGGGCGACGGCGGCGACGGATGCGGCGTTCATCGGTGTCCCTCCACCAGGTGGGAGCCCTGTACGACGAAGACCCCGGCGGGCTTCCCGTCGAGGAGCCATGCGAAGTCGCTGCCCGGACGGTCGGCGATGAATCGGACCGTCGCGGCGCCTCCCGGCGAGAGCGCGGCGGGGGATACCGCGCTCTCATAGCCGAGAAGCGAGAACCGGTGCGCGAAAGAATCGCGGTTGACGACCCGCACCAGGACCGCGGCGCCCTTGGGCACCACGGCGCGGGCCGGGAGCACGGCGCCGTCCGCGATCACCAGCGAAAGGGCGCGCTCTACGCGCGCATCCGCGGGGACCGCGCGCGGCGCCACGGTCGCGGAGCGGGGCCGTGCGGCCGCGAGGATCAAGGCCGCGCCGGCGAGCACGACGAGGGCGAGGAGGCCGTAGCGCTTCATACCTTGGGCTCCGGCGCCGCGCCGCGCGCGTCGCGTTCCTTCCGCACCGCCGCGAGGAAGATCTCCTCCAGCGTGGGCCGCGTCAGCTCGAAGGTGCGGATCTCCACGCCGGCCTCGCGCAAGGCTTCGAGCGCGGCGACGCCGCGCCCGTTCGCCCCTTCGATGGCGACGCGACGCTCGCCCCAGGGGGTGAACGCGATGCCCCGGCGGGCCAGGGCGGCGCCCGCAGCCTCCGCGTTCCGCGCCTCGATCTCGAGCCGCGCGCTGGAGGCCTGCCGCGCGCGAAGGTCGGCCAGCGATTCCAGCGCCACCCGGCGTCCGCCCGCCAGGATCAGCACGCGGTCGGCCACCCGCTCCACTTCGGCCAGGAGATGCGAGCAGAGGAGGATCGTCTTGCCGTCCTGGCGCAGCCCCTCGACCAGGGAGCGGAACTCCCAGGTGGCCTCCGGATCGAGGCTGGCCGTCGGCTCGTCGAGCACGAGAAGCGAGGGATCGCCGAGCAGCGCCTGCGCGAGAAGGAGGCGCTGCGCGTAGCCGCCCGAGAGCTCCGAGGCACGGCGTCCGGCCAGGGCCGTCATGCCGACGCGATCGAGCGCGCGTGCGACCGAGCTCCCGTCCAGGCCTCGGAGCGCCGCGAAGAAGCCCAGAACCTCTGCCGCGGTGCGTCCCGCGGGGAGATCCACCCGCTGCGGCACGTAGCCCATGCCGCGCCGCGTCTCGGCGGCGTGCGGCGGCAGTCCCGCGAGGCCGACCGCGATCGAGCCGGAGGTCGGACGCGCCAGTCCCAGGATCAGCTTCAGGGTCGTGGTCTTGCCCGCGCCGTTGGGGCCGATCAGCGCGAAGGTCTCGCCCGGCTCCACGGCAAAGGAGAGGCCGTCCACCGCGGTGACCGCGCCGTAGCGCTTGGTGACGTCATGGAGTCGGATCATCGTGAGCCCCTCCGCCGGGCGAAGCCGAGCGCGCCCGCGCCGGCGAGGAGAAGGAATCCCGCGGCCGCGGCGCGCGGGGCGCCGCGTCGGGTGCCTGAGGCGTGATTGGAACCGGACGACCCGGCTGCGGGCAAGTCGCCCGCAGCCGAGCGCGTCCCGACGCCCGCGCCGGCGGGGCGGACCAGGGGGTAGTGGTCCACCGCTTCGCTCGGGCGGAGCGCCGGGATCGTGCGCTCGGCAAGGGAGAGCGCCGCCGCAGCGGGGCTCTCGCCGAAGATCGCCAGGTCGGGATATTGCTTGGACAGGAAGGCGAACGCGCTCACGGGACCGTAGGGCACGTCGCCGATGCCGTCGGCGTTCAGGTCGTAGGGGGCGCTCGCGCTCCAGTAGTTGCCGTGCGCGCCGTCGTCGAACCGGTTGTCGGTGCGACGCATGTCCAGCGCGACCGGGTAGTCGATGTTCACGAAATCGTTCCCCGCGAACTCGTTTCCATCGCAGGAAGAAAAGAGGATCACGCCCCAGCCGTCGTCCTGGACCAGGTTGCCGTGGATGCGGTTCCGGTTGGATCCGTCCATGAAGACCGCGATCGTGTTGTCGACCAGGCGGTTTTCGTGGAAGAAGCCGTCCGAGCAGTCGCGCAGCAGGATGCCGTAGGTCCGCGGGCCGCGGTTGTGCATGAAGTCGTTCCGGGCCAGCTCCAGGTGGTTCGAGAACATGATGGCGCAGCCGGCGATGTTGCCCGTGAAGCGGTTCGACGCGATCCGGTTGTCCTGGCAGTACATCGTGTGCAGGCCGTAGCGGCCGTTGCCCGAGGAGCCGCAACCCTCGATGCGGATCGAGTCGGCGAAGGAGAGATAGATCCCGTCCATGAAGCGCCGGATCTCCGTGCGCCGGATGCGGGCGCCGCGGGAATACCAGACGTGGATGCCGTTTCCGGCGGCGACGTCCATCTCGGGCGCGGCCTCGACGGAGGGAACGACCCGGCCGGCCAGGGAGCAATCCTCGACGTCCAGGTCGTCGGAGCGCTCGGCGGCGATGCCGTAGCGCACGTCTTCGATCCTGAGCCCGGCCAGGCGCGCGCCGGGGGCCGACGACAGCCTTACGCCCGCGTCCAGGTCCTCGAACCGGTCGCCGCTCCGCTTGAGCGCGAGCCGTTCGATCCGGACGCCGGCGGCCAGGACCGTGATGATCGATCCGCGGCCGCCGCCATCCACGACCGCGCCCGGCGCGCCGATCAGCGCGACGCGGCGCGTGACCACGAGCGGTCCCGGGTGGATCCCCGGGGCGAGAAGAAGCGTGTCGCCGTCGACGGCTCCCAGGAGCCGCGCGGCGGCCTGGCCCGGCGCCACGCGGAGGGTCGCGGCGGCCCCGGCGCGCGGGGAAGCCGCCCCCATGACGAGGAGGAGCGTGAGCGCCACGGCCGCGAGAAGGGCGACGAGCAGCGCGATCTGAAGTGCGGACGCGAGCCGCTCCGAAGCGCGCGGATTCATGCCGCCACCACCGACGCGGCCGGCGCGTGGGCGCGCCGATCGGCGCGGCGCTCCAGCCAGAGCGCGAGCGGTCCGAGGAGCCAGGCGATCCCCAGGACGAGCGTGCCCGGGCCGGGGAGGCTCAGCACGTGGAAGTTGGCCATCTTCGAGTAGCCGATCACCGGCGGCATGAACGCCTTCATGGTGATCGCGGCATGCGGGTTCAGGTCGTGCCCGTAGCGATAGAGCCACGTCACGTAGTCCCGGAACATGTAGACCGCGAAGAGGGAGAAGAGCACCCAGCCCAGCGCGGCCAGCCACCGCCGGTTCAGGAGTGCCGCGAGCAGCGCCAGCAATCCGAATCCGGTGAGGAGCTGCGGCAGATAGCGGAATTCCGCGAAGTCGTCGGGCGTGATCGCTTTCATCCCGACATAGTGGTTCAGCGTGTTGATCTTGTCGACGTCCCCCTGGATCGTGTTGGAATAGATCGTCAGCTTGAGCCCTTCGGGATACTGCGGCGCCCGGAGATGCATCTCCCAGATCGGCAGCACCGGCAGGAAGAAGACGGGCAGGAGCACGAGCGCGGCGAGGACGATCAGGCGCCGCTCGGTGCTTCGGAAACTGCCGGTCAGGTAGCGGACCACGGCTTCATCCCCTTTCGGGGCGGGGAACCGGCAGCGCCGGCCCCCCGCATTCGAGTCTCAGCGGCGAAGCAGCGCGGCCACCTGGGCCAGCTGCTCACGGTTCGGTCTGGAGACCGAGGCGATCCTCGAGCCGGACGGCATCACCTCGATGTATCCCTGCATCTCCTGGTGCAGCGCGCTGCAGAAGTTGGAGCAGTAGAACGGGGTGACCCCCGCCTTGTCGGCGACCCACTTCATGGTCTTGGTCTCGCCCGGGTCGACCTGCATGTCGCAGTTCGAGAAGAGGATCCCGAAACCGTGGGTGATGTCGGCGTCCTGCTCGAGATTGGTCAGGTGGAAGTAGACCGTGTCCCCCTGCGCCACGCGCACTACGTCCGGCGTGAAGTGGGTTCGGATCGCGAGGAGATAGGCGTCCACGCGCTTGCCGTGGCGCTCCACGCGCGCCTGATCGGCGCTCTTGATCGCGTAGGGGTTCGTGTTCTCGGATAGGGTGTAGATCTTCTTCGGCTTGAGCTTCTCCGCCCGGATCATCTGCGCGTAGTGCGGCTCGGGATAGGTCGGGAAGTCGTAGAGAAGCTCCATCTTCGGGCCGCGGATGTCGATCAGCTGCGCCGCCTCGGGATGCGAGGGGCCGACCGGCAGGTAGCGGTCCTTGGACAGTTTGTCCAGCGCCACGACGTAGTCGCCGGTGGGATGGCGCGTGTCTCCCTCGGACGCCATCAGGTGCCCGATCGAGTAGTAGACGTCGATCTTGTCGGTCACGTTCCAGGGCGGGCCGACCTTCCACTTCGCGATCTGCGAATCGAGGAAGAGCGAGGTGTAGGCGTAGCCGCGGCCGTCGAATTGCGTGTGCAGCGGTCCCAGCCCCACCGGCACCTTCGCCTCGAGCACGTCGTTGTAGGCGAGCACCGGGATGCCTTCCACTTCCTTCTCGAATTTCTTGGCCTGGATCCCCGCCATCAGCTTGGCGAAGGAGTGAACGGTGACCTCGGCCTGGAGCTTTCCCGAGGCGCAGATGTACTGGCCGCTCGGGTCCACGTCCACGCCGTGAGGGCTCTTGGGCACGGGAACCAGGTAGACGATCCCCTTGGTGACCTTGGGATCGAGCACCTTCACGCCGCCGATCAGGGTGCCCTCGCCGGCGTCGGCCGCCTTCTGGGCGGCTCTCCAGTCCACCGCGGCCACGTA
>DATJEJ010000309.1:0-2170 GCA_035496795.1 Candidatus Omnitrophota bacterium | reverse complement strand
AAGCGGCTCATCCTCTCCTACTCCGCCAACGTCTACAGCCGGATCATCACCGGCATGCGCGTGAAGGACCTGACCGGCGGGTTCAAGTGCTTTCGCCGGCGCGTGCTCGAATCGATCGACTGGAGCCGCGTGCGCTCCGACGGTTACGCGTTCCAGATCGAGATCACCTTCAAGGCGTGGCGGAAGGGATTCCGGATCCGCGAGATCCCGATCATGTTCGTGGACCGGAAGGCGGGGGAATCGAAGATGTCGCGTCGCATCGTCCACGAGGCGGCGTGGATGGTCTGGCGACTCCGGCTGCTCGACCTGATCGGCGCGCTCTAAGCCCACCGTGGCGCTCGCCCTGGTCATCGTGCACTACCGGACCGGGGACGCCCTCGCGCGCCTTTTCGCCTCGCTCGCCGCCACACGCCCCGCGCCCGTTTCCGAGATCGTCGTGGTGAACAACTCGGGGGAGCCGATCGACGCCATCCTCGCCGGCTCGCCCTGGCCCGTGCGCGTGATCGCTCCCGGGCGGAACGTCGGGTACGCGCGCGGCGTGAACGCCGGGATCCGGGCCGTGGGGGACCGGGACGTGCTCGTGCTGAATCCCGACATCCAGATCCTGCCCGGCGCCATCGAGGCGCTGGTCGCCGCCGCGGAGGACCACCCCCAGGCGGGCATCGTCGCGCCCCGCCTGGAGAATCTGGACGGGACGCTTCAACTCTCGGCGCGCCGCTTCTACAATTGGAAGACGCTCCTCCTCCGCCGGATGCCGCTCGGGCCCTTCGTCGCCAAGAGCCGGGTCCTGCGCGACCACGTCATGGCGGATTGGGACCATGCCGATCTCATGCGGGTCGACTGGGTGATCGGCGCCGCGATGCTCGTGCGGCGGCGGGCCATGCGCGACGTCGGCCTGATGGACGAGCGCTATTTCCTCTACTTCGAAGACGTGGACTGGTGCCAGCGCATGGGGCGCCACGGTTGGGAGGTGCTGTACGTCCCCAAGGCACGCATGGTTCACGAATATGCGCGGTCCAGCGCGCAGATCCGCCCGCGCTCGCTGCGCGCGCACGCGGCGGGCCTCCTGCGCTTCACCGAGAAATGGAGCGCCCTGGTGTACGCGCTGAGCCAGAACCGCGGGCGGCTGACCCAGGCGGCGATGCTCGCGGCCGACCTCGCCGCGGCCGCCGCCGCGTGCGTCGCGGCCTATGGCATCCGGATCGCGCTCGACGCGTGGTTCGAGAAGCCCGTCTACCCGCTCCCGGCTTACTCGGGGCTCTTCTTCTTCGCGATCGCCGTGAGCGTGGCCTCGCTGGCGTGGAACGGCCTCTACCGGCGGGCCGCGTTCCGCGACGCGATCGACCGGACCTTCCAGGTGGGGCGCGCCGTGCTCCAGGCGGGCGTCCTGCTGATGGCGACGACGTTCCTCTTCCAGACGCCGCGCTATTCGCGTCTCCTCGTGCTCCTGCTCCTGCCGCTCGAGCTGCTCTGCCTCCTCGCCGTCCGCTCGCTCCTCGCCGGGGCCGAGGCGGGAGCGAAGCGGCAGGGCTTCGCCTTCCGGCGCGTGCTCCTGCTCGGATCGGGTCCGGAGATGGAGGCGACGCGCGCCGCGCTCGAGGGGGCCCGGGCCTCGGGCTTCGAGCCGCTGCACGCCGAGGCGAAGGGGGAGGCGGAGGCGCCCGAAGCCGCGGCGGCGCGGCTGCGCGCCCTGGTGGAGAGCGAGCGCATCCAGATCGTGTGCGTCGTGCCCGAGGCCGACGAGCTGCCGTATCTCCTGGCGCTCGCCTCGGCGCTGCGCGATTCGGGCGCCGCCATCTACTGGGCGGGCTCCCTCGCGCATCTCGTCCCCGGCTCGGGCGGTCGCGCGCTCGGTCCCGTGAGCGCGGCGCTGCTGCATGCGCCCAGCCGCGGCCTTTCGCTGCGCGCGCGGAAGCGGGCGAGCGACGTCTTCCTCTCGGTGCTCGTGGCCCCCTGGCGCTGGGGCGGCCTGAAGCGCCACCTGGCCCGAAACGGTGGCGGCCTCGCGGCGGGAGAGGCCTGGCGGCGCGTCTGGTCGGGAGAGCGGAGCTGGGTGGGACGCACCGAATACGAGCGGGACCGGTGGGCGGGCGTGCCCGCGTGGGCGCGGGTGGCGCTGGAATCGGTGCGCCCCGGCGTCGTGTCGCCGGCGGACGAGAACGGGCGCGCG
>DATJEJ010000308.1:0-2106 GCA_035496795.1 Candidatus Omnitrophota bacterium | reverse complement strand
ACGAGCCGGAGAGCAGGGCGCTCTACGTGCGCATGACGGGGAGCGAGCGGGCCCAGCACGCGACCCTGCTCTCGAGCTTCACCGTCCTCGTGCTGACCGGCTTCATGCTGCGCTATCCCGAGTCGTGGCCCGTGGAGCAGCTGCGCCACATCTGGCACAACCTGTTCGAGGCACGGAGCGTCATCCATCGCGTCGCGGGAGTGGCGATGGTGGCGGCCTCGCTCTTCCACGTGTACTACCTGGGGTTCACCAAGCGCGGCCGGGAGTTCTTCCGCGACATGCTGCCGCGCCCGTCGGACCTGAGAGACGTGATCGGCGCCTTGCGCTATTATGCCGGCCTCACCCGGCAGCGCCCCAAGTTCGGCCGCTTCTCCTACATCGAGAAGTCGGAATACTGGGCGCTGGTGTGGGGAACGGTCGTGATGGCGGGGACCGGCGTGATCCTCTGGTTCCAGGATCCGTTCATCGCCCTCCTGACCAAGCTGGGCTGGGACGCCGCGCGCTCGATCCACTTCTACGAGGCGATCCTCGCGACGCTGGCGATTCTGGTCTGGCACATCTACTTCGTGATCTTCAACCCGGACGTCTACCCGATGAACCTGGCGTGGCTGAAGGGGACGATCACCGAAGAGGAGATGGAGGACGAGCACCCGCTGGAGCTGGAGAAGATCCGGCGCGAGCGCGAGGCGGACAAGGAGGGTCGATCGTGAGCGAGAAGGACCCTGGCCAGGTGAAGGACCCCGAACGCCGCGGCGCCCTGGTGTGGCTGGTCCGCGGATTCCTCGCCCTCTGGGCCCCCGCGGCCGCCGGCATGGCCGCCTCCTTCCTGAAAGCCCCGTCTCCCGAGAACCGCCCCGGCGAGAGGATGCTCCGCGGGGGACCGATGTCGTCGATTGCGGTGGGGGACGCCCGATTGGTGCGGCACGGCACCGACCCGGTCTACGTGGTGCGCGTTTCCGAGGAGCAGGTCGTGGCCGTCTCGGCGATCTGCACGCATCTCCGCTGCGTGGTCAAGTGGAACCGCGACTCCGGCACCTTCCGCTGCCCGTGTCATGACGGCGCGTTCGATCGCGGCGGCAACGTGCTCTCCGGCCCGCCGAAGAAGCCGCTCCAGCAATTCCCCGCCGAGGTCCGGGCGGACGAGATCGTCATTCACACCTAAGCGGAGATCCTTGTGGAACGGAATCGCGGCGGCCTTCTCGGCTGGCTGGAAGCCCGTGTCAATCTGACGGAGATCGTCTCCTTCCTGACGGTGTTCGGTCTGCTCCCCGTGGAGCTGGACTCGAGGAAGCCGCTGAAGGAGGCGCTGCGCGAGGCGATGGCGCAGCCGCTCCCTTCCTACGCGCGCTGGCCGCAGGTGATCGGCGTCCTCTCGTTCATCCTGTTCGTGATCCTGGCCGTCACCGGGACGATGCTCGCGTTCTACTACCAGCCCACGGCGGACGTGGCCTATCCCTCGGTGACGTTGATCGCGCGCGACATCTCGTTCGGGAACCTGACCCATCAGGTCCACCACTGGGCCGCGGTGCTCTTTCTGATCCTCCTGGCGGCGCGGGTGATCCGCTTCTTCTTCGCGCGGCTCTACCACCAGGGGCGGGAAGTGGTCTGGGTCGTCGCGGTGCTCACGTTCGTGGCCGCGGCCATCGCCGACCTGACCGGACGGCTGCTGCCGTGGGACGCGCGCGGCTACTGGACGACGGTGCGCGCGCGCGAGGTGACCGACGCGCTGCCGATCCTGGGCCCCTTCACCTCGTTCCTCGTGGGCGGAAGCGGCCTCGACTCGCTGGTGCTGACGCGCTACTACGTGCTGCACGTCGTGGTCTTCCCGCTGCTCCTGATCGGACTCTTCTATCTCCACTTCTCGAGCGTGCGGCGGGTGGGACTCTCGCGCAACGCGCCGACGGGCTCGGGAGCGGCCCCGACCCCCGTGGGGCAGCGCGCGCTCCAGGTGGTGACGTACGACCTGGTCCTGCTCATCATCGTGATGCTGGGCGCGCTGCTCACCTTCGCGGTCCTGATGCCGTATCCCTTCGACGTCGCCGCCGATCCCTTCACGACGCCCCCCAACGCCCGCCCGCCGTGGTATCTCCTCGCGCCGCACGCGCT
>DATJEJ010000307.1:0-15442 GCA_035496795.1 Candidatus Omnitrophota bacterium | reverse complement strand
GGTGCGGGCGCTCACCTTCCCCGGGAACTCCTGCTCGAGCCCGCTCACGGCGGGTCTCAACCTCGCGCAGACCATTCAGCCGGGGAGGTAGTAATACGTGACGTTGACCGCCTCGGCGTGCTGCAGGGGTGCGGCGGGAGCGGACTTCCGACCGCCGGTCTGGACCTTGGTCCAGCCGTCGTTGTCGGCGCGGCCCATGTTGCGTTCGGTGCAGCCCGTGGCTCCGCACACCGCGAGCAGGGCGGCGAATGCCAGCGCTCTGGAGTACCGGGATCTCGTCAGGCTCATTCCCCTTCCATGGGCCTAGTGGGGAGCAGCGCTTGAAGTTACGTGCACAAAATGGCGGGGTCGACGGGACTCGAACCCGCGACCTCCTGCGTGACAGGCAGGCGTTCTAACCAACTGAACTACGACCCCACCAATTCCAAGCGGAAGCAAGACGTGGGAGTATACGGACTAACCGGGGTCGCGTCAACGCGACCCCGGATCCTCAACCCTTAGCAGGAGAAGTCATGTCATCCGAGCGCGAATTCCTGCGTCACACCCTGGCCACGCTGGCCTATCGCGGGGCCAAGGCTACCCGGAACGCTCCTCCCGAGTTCGCGGACTTCCACGCCTCGCCCACGTCGCGCACGCCCGTCCAGATCCTGGCTCACCTCGGGGACCTGATGGAATGGGGGCTTTCGATGGCGTGCGGCAAGCCGGCGTGGAACAGCGCCACGCCGCAGCCCTGGCCGGACGAGCTCCGGCGCTTCCACTCGTCCATGGAGGCCTTCGACGCCTACCTCGCGTCGGACCAGCCGTTGAGTTACTCCGTGGAACGCCTCTTCCAGGGACCGATCGCCGACGCGCTCTCCCACGTGGGCCAGATCAATACGCTGCGACGGATCTTCGGCGCGCCGGTCAAGGGCGAGAGCTACAACCGCGCCGACATCCAGGCGGGACGGGTCGGGCCCGATCAGACCCCGGCCGACCCGAAGTTCGAGTTCGATTGATCACGACTCGCCCCGGGGCAGGTAACGAAGTCGAGGCGAAGTTGACATAACCAACTCGCCCCGGGGCGAGTTGGGTCGTGAGTCTACTCCCCCGGGCGCTCCCGCTTGGCTTCCTCGGCCGACGGCCAGATTCCCGATTCGCCCTCCCACGGCGACGTCGCCGGCGGGGCCTCGGGCGGGCGTTTGTAGAGGATCCCCAGCGAGAAGCGCTCGGCCCTCGCGACTTCCATCGCGCGCGAAAGATCGCTGGGGTCGTAGCTCTCGGGGAGCAGATCGCATCGCTGATAGACCTCGTCGGCGTACCTGGGCGTCTGGTACGTCACGCATCCCGCCAGCACGTGCACGAACGAGAATCCGGGATACTCCAGCGCCGCGCGGAACATCTGGCGCAGGTGCGGGAGGTTTCCCGCATGCGTGCGCGCCACGAACCCGCAGCCGCTGCTCAGCACCAGGAGCACGGGATTCAGGGGCCGCTCCTCCACGCCTGCCAGACCGCGGTCGCGCTTGAACTCCTGCGCCGTCGTGGGCGAGGCCTGCCCCTTGGTCAAACCGTAGATCCCGTTGTCGAGCACGGCGTACGTCAGGTTCACGTTGCGGCGGATCGCGTGCGGGATGTGGCCGAGTCCGATGGAGAACCCGTCGCCGTCGCCGCCGACCACCACGGTCGTGATCTCGGGACGCGACAGCTTCAGCCCGCTCGCGATCGGGAGCGCGCGCCCGTGGATGGAGTTGAAGGCGTAGCTCTTCGTGTAGCCCGGAAGCCGGCTCGAGCAGCCGATCCCCGAGATCACGGCCAGCCGCTCGGGCGGGATCTCGAGATCGGCCAGCGCCTGGGTCAGCCCCTTCAGCACGCCGTAGTCGCCACACCCCGTGCACCACACCGGCTCGAGGCCGCTTCGATAGTCCTTGGCTTTCATCGTGCTCATGATCCCGCCTCCTCGAGGAGCCGATCCAGCTCCGCCGCCGTCATGGGCGTGCCGCCGCTCCGCGCCACCGACTTGGCGCCGCGCAGATCGGTCAGACCCGACAGGTAGCGGTGGAATTGCCCCTGGTAGTTCAGCTCCACGACGGCGAGGCTCGTCAGACCCCGGCGCCACGATTCGAACGCTTCCATCGGGAAGGGATGGATGATCTCGGGCAGGAACACGCGCCACTCGGGCCGCGCGATCACCCACTCGCGCAGGAGACCGTACGTGCTCCCCCACGCCACGATCCCCTTCGTCGCCGCGCCGTCCCCGAGCGTGCGGTACCAGTCGCGCGTATCGGCGGCGATTCCCGCGATCTTCCGGAAGCGCTTCTCGTTCATCCGCTGGTGCATCGACGTGTCCGCGGTGGGATAGCCCTCCTGGTTGTGCTCGATGCCGGCGGCGAGATAGCTGCCGCCCGGCGTTCCCGGCACGCGGAAGGGATTCACGCCGTGCTCGCCGGTCACGTCGAAGCGCGCCGGCAGGCCGTTTTCGAGCGTCCACCGCTCGCGCTCGGGACGCTCGCGGCGCGCCACCGCCGGATCGCGGATCTGGCGGCGCTGCGCGATGTAGGCGTCGGAGAGCACGATCACCGGGAGCTGGTACTTCTCCGCGATCTGGAAGGCGCGCGGCATCACGTCCCGGCCGTGCACGACGTCGAAGATGCCGAGCGCCGCACGGGGGAAGTCGCCATGGCCTCCGTAGATCGCGTGAAACAGGTCCGACTGCTCGGTGCGCGAGGGCATTCCCGTGGCGGGGCCGGCGCGCTGGCAGTCCACGACCACCGCGGGCAGCTCGGCCATGCTGGAGAGACCGATCATCTCGGTCATGAGGGAGAGACCGGGACCGCTCGTCGCCGTCATGGCGTGCACGCCGCCGAAGGAGGCGCCCAGCACCATCCCCATGGCCGCCATCTCGTCCTCCGCCTGCACCACGCGTCCGCCCGCGGCCGGCAGCTCGTCGATCAGGGTCTCCATCACCTCCGACGAAGGGGTGATCGGGTAGCCCGCGAAGAAGCCGAGGCCCGCCGCGATCGATCCGCGGGCCACCGCCTCGTTTCCGGTCTCGGCGAACAGCCCGAGCCCCTTCCCTTCGGGGGCCGGACGCGACGGCGGGTCCAACACCGCGTAGCCGGTCGCGAGCGACTCGAGGTTCGACTGCAGGCGCTCGCGGCGCGCGGAGAAGCGCTGGCGGAGGATGTCCTGGGCCAGGGTGTCGGGCCAGCCGAGCATGCGGCAGAGGAGCCCCAGCCCGAGCATGTTCTTGGGCGGGCCGTCGACCTCGACGCCCTCTTCGTAGCGCGCGAACGGGAAGCGGTAGGGTCTGTCGGTCGTCGCGCCCAGCCATGCCGGCACCCCGGCCGTCTCCCCCTGATCGATCACCACGATGCTCCCCGGATGCACGCGAAGCGAGTTCTGGAAGCGGGCCAGGTCGCGCAGGCGGAAGCAGAGGAGGATGTCCACCTGGTCCCCCTCGTACTGCACCTCGTGATCGGCGAAGCGCAGGATGGCGGCCGATTCGCCGCCCCGGATCTGCGGCCCGTACGACTGCACCATCATGCCGTACAGCCCCTCGCGCGCCGCCATGCCGAGCAGGAGATCGCCCAGGAGTGCCACGCCGTCGCCGCCGCTCCCCACGAGGGCGAGGACGAGCGACCGCGGCCGTGGCGGCGCGCCGGAGCGGGCCTCCGGGCGCGGGGAAGGGTGCGTAACGGGGGTCGTCGGAGCGCGCATCTCGGTCATGCCTCCATCGCCGGCTCGGCCGGCTCGGGCTGCGCGAGCTGTCCCACGCGATGCAGGATCGTGCTCGGGCAGATGTCGACGCAGGCCTCGCCGCACGAGGGTCCGTAGGCGAGGCAGGGTTCGTGGTGAATGACGATGGTGCGGCCATCCCACTCGATCGCCTGGGCGGGGCACTTGGCCACGCACTTGCGGCAGAGGGTGCAGCCCACCATGCAGGTGGCCCGGACGACCGACTGCTTCTCCTTGGCGACGCAGGAGAGCTCGATCCGCCGCGTCCGCGGGTAGAACTGGAAGAGCTCCTTCGGACAGACGGGCACGCAGAGCCCGCAGCCGGTGCAGCGCTCGGCGTTGACCACGGCGATCCCGTCGGCGCCGATGGCGAGCGCGTCGAACGGGCACGCCCTGACGCAGTCCCCCAGGCCCAGGCAGCCGTTCTTGCAGGCGCGCGGGCCGCCGAAGACCAGCGCGGCCGCCGCGCAGGTGTTGAGTCCGGCGTACTCCGCTTCCTTCCGCGCGTAGGCGCTGGTCCCCTGGCACCGCATCACGACGATGCGATCCTCCACCGAGCCCAGCTCCTTCCCCGTCAGCCGGGCGAGCGCCGTCGCCACCGCGGCGCGGCCGGGGACGCAGAGGTTCGGCGAGACTTCGTTCCGCAGCACGACCGCCTCGGCATAGGCCTGGCAGCCGGCGAAGCCGCACGCGCCGCAGTTGGCCGAGGGCAGGAACGCGCGCACCTTCTCCACCGTCGGATTCACCGGAACCTGGAAGCGGAGCGCCACGCCGGCCAAGGTCAGGCCGAAGACGACGCCGATCGCGGTGAAGACCGCGAAGCCCCAGAGCGCGGCGTGGAGGAGGTCGGTCATGGCTATCTCAGGAACGTGAGGCCCGAGAAGCCCATGAACGCGAGGGCGAAAAGACCCGCCAGCGCGAAGGCGATCGGGAGCCCCTGGAAGGCGACCGGGACGCGCGCCAGCTCGAGCCGCTCGCGGGCGCAGGACATGAGGAAGAGCGCCAGCGCAAACCCGGCGCCCGAGCCGAGGGCCAGCGCGAGCGATTCGCCCACACCCGATTCCGCCTGGGCGTTCAGGAGCGGCACCGCCAGGATGATGCAGTTCGTGGTGATCAGCACGAGGTAGACGCCGAAGCGCTGGTGCAGGGACGCGTGCGTCTTCCGCAAGATCGTGTCGAGCGCCTGCACGATGAACGCCACCACGCCGATGAACACGATCACCTGGAGGAACTTGAGCTCGAGCGGGCGCATGACGAAGGTGTAGAGCCCCCACGAGATCGCCGCCGAGAGGAGCATGACCGCCGCGAAGGTGAAGCCCATGCCCACCGAGGTATCGCGCTTCTTCGAGACGCCGAAGAAGATGCAGAGCCCGAGGTATCGGGTGAAGACGAAGTTGTTGATGAGGGCCGAGGAGATCACCACCGTGAAGAGGAGCGCCCACGGCGCGGGCTTCGCCTCGCGCGTTCCGGCCGGGCTCAGGATCGAGATCCGGTAGCCGGCCGCCGGGTCCAGCCGGTCCGCCACGGTGAGGAGGATCGCGCCGCCGGGAAGCTTCTCCGCCGCGACGATATCCATCGGCACGTCCGGGGCGCGCTCGTCGGTGACGCGGAAGTTCGACGGCTGGACATCGGCCACGGGTGCCGCGACGGTGAGGCGCACGTGATCGGGCGCCAGCACGCGGGCGCGGGTGATGACGCCCGAGGGGGCGTGGGGCGCGGCCGGGCGTCCCGCGGCGGCGGCCAGCGCGAGCCCGATCGCGAAGCAGAGCGCCAGGGCGGCGGTCCCGCCCAGGACCAGGCTACGCGGCCTGGCCATGGCTCCCTCCCGTGGACGGCGCGGCGGTTTTCCCGCCCGACGCGCGGCGCTCCAGCACGTTGAAGAAGGCCATGAGGAGCGCGATCGAGAAGAACCCCCCCGCGGGCAGCGCGAAGAAGAGGAGCGGCTTTTCCGGCACGACGCGGAATCCGAGCAGCGTCCCGTTGCCGAGCACTTCCCGGAAGGTCCCGATCGCCATCAGCGCGAAGAGGAAGCCGAGCCCCATGCCCAGCCCGTCCCAGAAGGTCGGGATGAGCGGCATCCGCGATGCGAACACCTCCAGCCGCGAGATGATGATCGCGAAGGCGACGATCAGCTTCACGTAGAGGCCCACCTGCGCGTAGAGGAGCGGGAAGAAGCCGGCGAGCACCATGTCGATCGCGCTCACCCAGACCGCGATGATGATCGTGTAGACGGGGATGCGCACCCGGGGATGGATCCACCGGCGCGTGAGCGCCACGGTCACGCTGGAGAGCACCTGCACGAGGAGCACCGCGATCCCGAGCATGATGCCGTTGGCGACGGTGGTCGTGACGGCCACGGCCGGACAGAGGGAGAGCGCCAGGCGGAACACCGGGTTCTCGCCGAAGATGCCGTTCTTCAAGAGGGAGATCGCGCCGGGCGGACGCTGGGTGAAGAGAAGGGGTTGTTCGCTCATCGCGAGGCCTCGCGGACGTCGGTTTCGAGATAGGGAGCGATCCGCTCCCAGCGCTTCCGGAAGTGAAGGATGGTCGCGCGCACGCCCAGCGTGATCGCGCGGCTGGAGATCGTGGCCCCGGTGACGG
This sequence comes from Candidatus Omnitrophota bacterium, assembly GCA_035496795.1. Classification (GTDB taxonomy): domain Bacteria; phylum Eisenbacteria; class RBG-16-71-46; order SZUA-252; family SZUA-252; genus DASQJL01. The sequence goes on along the minus strand of DATJEJ010000307.1, from coordinate 9,130 downwards.
CGTAGATCGGGTGCTTCCGCTCCCGCTCGCGCTGGGCGCCGTGCGCCTCCTGCCAGGCGGTCGGGGTCAGCCGGCCCAGGTCGCGGAGCGCGCCGCGCCAGTCCTCGGGCATCGGGTCCTTGGTCACGTCCAGCCCGCCCACGTCGGCGAGCGTGCGTCCGGCGTACTGCCCCTGGAACCAGGGCGTGGCCACCTCGGCGCCCAGCCCGGGGTCTTCCTCATGCTCCACCACGCGGACGCCCTGCACCGTCCAGGCCGTGTCCAACGCGACGAAGAAGCGGATGCGGTTCTTGTACCCCCGGGCTTCCCCCTCGACGAGGAAGCCCGCGGGGGCGCCGTTCCGCCGCGCGGCAAAGACGCGGCCCAGCGGGCGGAGCTCGCGCGGCGGGGGGGCGAGCGGCGCGCTGCCGTTCTTGAGCAGCGCGCCGTCGAGCGAAAAGACCAGCTCGCGGCCGGGCACGGCACCCTCGGACGCCGTGCGGTATACGACCTCGTCCCCGTTCGGACTGAGATATTGGCTCACCTCGAGCACGGAGGCCCGCGCGTCCAGCCCCAGCATCTGCGTCACCGCCTCGCGCTCGCTCGTCTTGCGCGCCGCCTCGGCGTAGCGTTCGGTCGCGAGATAGACGCCGCCCAGGATCAGCGCGCCCACAGCGCAGACCGCGGTCATCGAGGCGGCGATCCGCACGACTTCGCCGCCCGCGCTCGGGGCTTTCCCCGGTCCGCCGGCACCGCCGTCCGAGGCCGTGGGGCCGCCGTTCTTCACGTCGGGGCCGGTCACGACGGCGCTCCCGCGAACACCGGCCGCGCCGGCTTGAACCATAGGTTCAAGGCGGGCACGAGCGCGTTGGCGAGGAGGATCGCGTAGCAGATTCCCTCGGGATAGCCGCCATAGATCCGGATCACGCCGGTCAGGGCGCCGATCGTCAGGCCGAACACGATCTGGCCGTTCCGCGTCGTGGGCGAGGTCACGTAGTCGGTCGCCATGAAGAGCGCGCCCAGCCAGAGTCCGCCCGAGAGAAGATGCAGATCCACGTGCCCGGTCGGGGCGGTCACCAGCGCGACGCCGGCGACGACCGCGAGCGGGATGGTGAGCGAGATGATCCGGCGCAGGAGCAGCACCGCGCCCCCCAGCAGGAGGAGCAGCACCGAGACCTCCCCGATCGATCCGGGGCGGATCCCCAGGAAGAGCCCCGCGAGCGGCGATTCGGGACCGCCCGCCAGCTTGAGGGCGGCGTCGATGCCGCGCTCGCGCAGCGCGGCGAGCGGCGTCGCCGTCGTCACCGCGTCCACGTGCGAGAGCCACTTCGCGGGAGGCGCCCAGCCCGCCGTCATCGGAAGCGGGAACGTCGCCATGAGGAACGCGCGCCCGATGAGCGCCGGGTTGAACAGGTTGTAGCCCAGCCCGCCGAAGATCATCTTTCCGAAGAGGATCGCGAACACGGCGCCGAGGAAGGCGGCCGGCGCCGGAAGCAGGGGCGGCAGCGTCATCGCGAGGAGGAGGCCGGTGCAGACCGCGCTCCCGTCCCGCACCGACGTGCGTGCGCGCATCATCCTCCCGGCGCCCCACTCCGCGGCCACCGCGCCCAGGATCGAGGCCCCGATCACCGCCAGCGCCGGGAAGCCGAACATGAGGGCACCCCACGCCGCCGCGGGAAGGAGCGCGGCATTCACGGTCCACATGATCGACGCCGTCGATTCCGAGGTCCGGACGTGCGGACCCGGGGCGAGGACGAAGGGTCCCGGAGCGGTCGCGACCGCCGGATCGCTCATGTGGTCACCCGCACGCTGGTCGCGCGCCGCAGGGACGACTTCGCGACCTGCATGAACTGGAGGAGCGGCCGGCCCGAGGGGCAGACGTAGGTGCAGCAGCCGCACTCGTAGCACTCGCGCGCGCCGAAGGGCTCCGTGTCGAGCACCTTCCCCGCCTCGACCCGGACCGAGACCTGGTCCGGCTCCAGGCCGAGCGGGCAGGCGTCCACGCAGCGGCCGCACTGGATGCAGGGACCGTAGCCCATCTCGAACGGCCCGCGCCCGGTCAGGGCCAGAAGCCCATTCATCCCCTTCGTGATCGGAAGGTCGAGCCGCGGGAGCGCGCGCCCCATCATCGGTCCGCCCGCGATCAGGCGCGTGGTGTCCACGCGGAGCCCGCCGCAGAAGTCGACCACCCGCTCGAGAAGCGTCCCCAGCGGCACGCGGACGTTCCGCGGGTAGACGATGCCGGATCCGGTCACCGTGACGATCCGGTCGAGGAGCGGCTTCCCGTACCGCAGCGCCTGGTAGACGGCATGGGCCGTGGCGACGTTCTGGACGACGACGCCGACCGCGAGGGGGAGGGCGCGCGGCGGGATGGCGCGGCCGGTGAGCGCGGCCACCAGCTGGCGCTCCGCCCCCTGCGGATAGCGGACTTCGCACGGCACCACGTCGAAGGAGTAGCCCTCGTGCGGAACGCGCGTGGCGGCCTCGCGCAGCGCCAGGACCGCCGGCATCTTGTCGGCCTCGACGCCCGCGAGCACGCGTCGCACGCCGACGATGCGCGCCATCGCGAGCGCGCCCTCGACGATCGCCTCGGCCTCGGACAGCATGAGGCGGTAGTCGGAGGTCAGGTAGGGCTCGCACTCCGCGCCGTTCAGCACGAACGTGTCGACGCGCACGCCCTCGGGCAGCGTGAGCTTGCGATAGGTCGGGAAAGCCGCGCCCCCCAGGCCGACGATGCCCGCCTCGCGGATGCGCTCGAGCGCGGCACCGGGGCCCAGCTCGCGCCAGCCCGGGTCCTCGGGGAACTCCAGCTCCTCGTCGCTCTCCCGCACGATCACGATCGCCTCCGAGGAGACCAGGGTGGGGTGCGGGCGCTTGTCGATCGGCTTCACCTTTCCCGAGATCGTCGCGTGCAGGGGAACGCCGCTCGGCCCGGCCTCGGCGATCTTCTGCCCGCGGACGACGCGATCGTTCTTCTTCACGATCGGGACCGAGGGATCGCCCAGGTGCTGCAGCAGCGGCAGCCAGACCTCGTTCGGCGGCGGATCGATCGGCTCGATCCCGCGCTCGGCGGTGTCCCGCTTGTGGGGATCGGGGTGGATTCCCCCGCGGCCGAAGGTCTTGAGCTCGGGCATGCGCGCTATCCCAGGAAGAAGCTCTCCTGGATCTCGGAGAATCCGTGGAATCCCGAGGGGCCCAGGAGATAGGCGACGCTGGAGTGGACGTCCGACTCGAGACCGGTCTTCGCGACCACGGTCGCGCTCCTGTGGCCGCCCGAGGGGCGGCCGCGGCGCGCGTCCAGGTGATGGCCGATCTCGAACCTGCCGAGGCGATGATGCTGCTCGCGGTCGTTGCTCGTCGCGACGGCGCGATCGCGAAGCGTGAGCACGCGCTCGATCGCGCCCGACTCCGGATGCGGGATCCCCACCGACCATCCCGCCGCGTCGTCGTCGGGCGCGCCGAGCGCGTAGATGTTGCCGCCCAGGTCCACGAGCGCGGAGGTGACTCCCTCGGCGCGGATCGCGTCCACCGCGCGGTCGAGCGCCCAGCCCTTCCCGATCGAGCCCAGGTCGAGCGCGACGCCCTCGCGCGCCAGTCCCAGCGTCCCCGCCGCGCGGTTCAGGCGCACGTGGCGCCATCCGGTGCGGTCGAGGGTGGCCGCGATCTCGCGATCGCTGGGCCAGGCGGTGCGTCCCGAGCGATAGAAGCCGTAGAGCTTCATCAGGGGAAGCACGGTGGGGTCGTAGAGGCCGTTCGTGCGGCGCGCCATGGCGGTCGCGCGATCGACCACGTCCAGCAGGGCCGGGTCCACGCGGACGCTGCCCCGTCCCGCGGCGGCATTCACGCGGCTCACCTGGCTCTCGGGGCGATGGATGCTCATCTGCCCGTCCACGAGGCGAACCGCGCGGAAGGCCCCCTCGATGGCGCGCTCGGCCCGCTTCGGATCGTGGTCGTTCACGACCACCCGCATCCAGGTCCCCAGCGCCGGGCGCGAGGATTCGAGGCGGCGGACGCGCGCCGGGCTCCCCGCGAGGCCTCCCAGCCCCGGGATCGAGCTGGGACGCACGACGGCCAGCGCCGCGCCGCCCGACAGGAGCGCCGCCAGGCCCAGGAAGCGCCGGCGACCGGCCTGGAACTGGGGATCCTCGGTTCCCGAGCGCTTCGGGGGCTTCGTGGGGTCGGCCATGACTCACTCCAGTTCGGTTGGAGAGCAACCTGACCTTTTGTCAGGAGTACCTATCGACTGGAGTCTACGATTTTGCCCGCACAAATCCCCTGCTACCAAAGTAGCGGTGCCACGCTACCAAGGTAGCGGTGCCAAAGTACCAGGGAGAATCGGGAGGCGACGTGCGACATTTGGAACAGACGAAAAGCGGCTGCCATCCCGAAGGAGGGTGACCCCCATGGCGAACGTACCGGAGTTCTACATCGACGAAGACCTGTGCACCGAATGCGGGGACTGCATCAAGGCGATGCCCTTGGCATTCCGCAAGGTCGAGGACGAGGAAGTGGCCGAGGTCTACAACACGGCCCTGGATGAGTCCCAAAAGCCCAAGCTCGACAAGATCATCGCCGAGTGCCCCGGGCACGCCATTCTGTGGCGGAAAAAGTAGGTATCGGCATGCCCGCGATCGATCTGAGGGAGCGAATCCGGACTTCGGTGCTGGACGTCCGGGGGGACGGCAAGGCCGGGGGCGGCCTCGTCCTCGCCTTCCAGAGCCTCGCCAACCTCATGCTCCGGGACTCCGGCCTGCACGTCCAGGAGTGGCCGTTCTTCAGCAGCGCCCGGCGGGGTGCGAACATCCGCTCCTTCCTCCGGGTCAGCGCCAAGCCGATTCTGGCGGCCTGTGAGGTGACCCGACCGGCGCTCTCGGTCCTGATGGACGAGGGTGCGGCCCGGTCGGCCGACTTCACGCAGGGGGTGCCCCACGGCGGGACGTTCGTCCTGAACACGCCGCACACCCCCGAAGAGTGCGCGCGGCATTACGGGCTGACCGGCCGGGTCGTGACGGTCGCCGGCGACGCCATCGGCTCCGAGCACCTGAAGCACGCGATCGGCAACGTCTCGATCTACGTCGCCGTCGCGCACGCGATCGGAGGCTTCGAGGAAAAGGCGATCGTCGCGTCCTTCCTCGAGACCTTGAAGAAGCGGCACGTTCCCGACGCGGTGGTCGAGCGGAACCGCGGCGCGCTCCGCGCCTCGCTGGACGCGGTGCGCGAGGGCGTGTTCGAGGAGGAGTCCGCCCGCCGCAGTACCGCGCCCTGGCTGGGGTACGGCTATCTCCCGGTGGGCGCGCAGACGGCGCTCCGGCTCTCGGCCGCGAACCAGACGGCCAACTACGCGCCGAGCGGGCTGCGCCTTCGCTTCGACGACCCCAAGACGCTGTGCAATGGCTGCGCCCACTGCATCACGAACTGCCCCGAGGGGATCATTCGCTTCGTCCCGGACGCCGAGCGCGGGCTGCTCGTGACGGGCGTGGACGTGAGCACGTTCTGCAAGCTGTGCGGCGAGTGCATCGCCGTCTGCCCCGAGCACCTCTTCCTGGAAGTCCCCTACGAGGAGCCGTGGATGGAGGTGAGCCGGTCATGAGCAAGATTCTCGAGAAGAACGGCAAGGCCGCCGAGAAGAGCGTGAGCAAGGCCGCCGAAAAGGCGACCGCCCTCACCCACTGCGCGACCCCGTCCGGGGAGATCTACCCCGACGCGATCGACCTCGCCAAGGTGCGGGCCGCGCACCACGCGCTCTACACCCAGCGCGAGACGATCACCGCCGACGGCAACCCCGCCGCCGCGATCGCCGCGCTCCAGATGTGGCGCTGCATCCTCTTTGCGGGATTCCCGATCACGCCCTCGACCAAGTGGATCGAGACCGTGGCCGCGCGCGTCGCGGCCGACGTGGGCGGGAAGAAGCGGGTGAAGCTGCTCGAGGCCGAACACGCCGTGGCCGACTACCTGGTCGGCGCCGCGGCGGCCTGCCGCGACCTGATCTTCCCCACCGCGACGAGCAGCGTGGGGCTGGACCACATGACCGAGACCACGCGCTCGCTGGGCGCGAGCGGGCTCGGGAACGTGATGCTCGTGAACGTCTATCGCGCGACGGCGAACTTCCCGCTCTGCATCGAAGGGGATCCCAGCGACACGCTGGCGCATCGCGACGACGGCTTCATCCAGCTCGCCTGCCGCGGCAAGCAGCAGATCTACGACACGGTGCTCCAGGCGCCTTGCCTGGGCATGCAGCCCGACATCATGACGCCGACGATGCCCGGCTACTACGGCATCAAGGACAGCCATCGCAACGCGCGCCTCACCGTGGAGCCGGACGCGGAGATCCATTCGTTCCAGGACCACTGGATCCGGAGCTGCCCGTTGCCGGGCCTCCTGAACGGCGACTCGGCATTCGGAAACTGCGTCACGTCCCGCCATTTCCAGGGCTTCAAGGTGGCCCAGCGGCGCCGCATGGACCGCGTGATCGACATCCTCCCGATCATCGGGGCGGATTTCGAGCGGAAGTTCGGACGCCCCGGCCTCGCCTACTACGACGCGGTGGGATTCCAGAACGGCACGCCGCCCGACATCGCGGTGGTCAGCATGGGCCCCGACTTCGGCACGTTCGAGGCGATCCGCGAGGAGTACCAGAGACTAGCGTGGACGCGCGTCGCGGGGATCGCGATGCGGCTCCTGACGCCTTTCCCGCGCGAAGCGGTGCGCGCTCGGCTCGCCGGCGCCAAGGTGGTGCTGGTCGTGAACCAGGCGCACCACCACGGACGCGGACATCTCACGCTGGACGTCGCCGACGCGCTCTCCAACATCGAGAACCCGCCGCGGATCGTGAGCGTGTTCACGGGACTGGGCGGCGCAGACGTCTCGGAGTCGACCTGGGAACGGATTCTGGATCACGCGCGGTCGGCGCTGGACGGCAAGGCCCTTCCGCCGGTCGCCTTCTTCCACGAAGGGACGCAGCTATGAGCGGGTTCAAGGAAATCGCGCTGCGCGAATCGTGCTTCCGCCCCGGGTCGACGCTCTGCCCCGGGTGCATGGAGTCGATCGCGCTCCAGAACGTCGGACGCGTCTCGGACAACGGCATGAAGACGGTCTTCACGCTGGGCACGTCGTGCGCGGAGGTTTCGAGCCTTGCGTTCCCGAACGTGGTCGCGTGGGGCCGCGGCGACACGCCGCCCGACGATTTCCACAAGTCGTTCGGCATCATCCACAACGTCTTCGAGAGCGCGCCCACCCTGGCCGAGGCCGCGCGCGACGTGGCCGATCTCCTGGCCGACCACGGCGCGTTCGCGCATCCGGTGCAGGTGATCGCCGCGAGCGGAGACGGCGGCGCCTTCGCCATCGGGCTCCGCTCCTTCCTGCACACGATCTACCGGCGCAGCCGGGTCACGTTGATGGTGCTCGTGAATGAGATCTTCGCGAATACGGGCTTCCAATACAGCCCGGCTACGACCCCTTTCGCGGAGACCAGCACGACACCGGTCGGGGAGGCCTCCTTGGGCAACCCGAGGCCTCCCCTCGACTACATCCACCTGGCCATCGCCGCGGGCGCGGGCCTGGTGGCGCAGGTGAGTCCCGCCCATCCCAAGCTCTTCGTGAAGACGATGGAGAAAGCGCTGGCGTGCAAGGAGACCGCCGTCATCTTCGTCCCCGCCCCCTGCATCAGCGGGTGGAAGTTCGAAGACGGCGAGACCGTCCGGCTCGCCACGCTGGGCGCTCAGTGCGGCGTCTTCCCCGTCTTCGTCTGGGAGCGAGGCGACGGCGGATCGGTGAAGGATTGTCCCCAGGAGGTCGCGGAGCGCCCCGCCATCGAGGAGTTCCTCGGCGCGCAGCGGCGGTTCCACCACCTGGTGCAGAAGGGACCGGACGGCAAGTTCGTGCCGCGCCCCGGCAAGGAAGAGGCCGTCGACCGGCTTCGCACGTGGACGCAGTCGAACGTGGACCGGTTGTACAGCCTGGCCACACTTCATTGAGCGCGGTTACGGCGCCGGTGATACCGGAAGCTGGAGGGCAGTTAACATTTAGATAAACTTGCGCCAGCGCAAGTCGAGGTAAAGCGGCGCGGCACCGGTCGGGCGGCGATCCTTGGGGGAAGGACGCCGTTGCCGGAGGCCGCGCCGCCTCTTTCATATCAAACCGTTGCAGGATTTCATATCAACCGTGGCCGGTTAAAGCCGGCCATGCTATAATGGCGCCATCTTGCCGGGCTGTGACTCCCCGCGCAGCCTCCCAAAAGGAGGGCCCCATGCGCTCTGCTCCCGGTTTCCGTACGCTCCTTCTCCTCGCACTCTCGGTCACTCTCGCCTCTGCGGTACGAGCTCAAGAATCACGGAATGTGACGCTTCTGTCGCACCTGAACCTCCATCCGGTCCCTGGACTCTCGGCGTACTCGAACAACTGGCGCTATGTCCACCCCGACGGGCGCGAATACGCAGCCGTGGGCACTCGGTTCGGAGTCTCCATCGTGCGGCTCACGGACCCGGTGAATCCCGTCGAGGTGGCGTTCATCCCGAGCATTGGTTGCACGACTCGCGATGTCGACCAGTATCAGACTTACCTGTACGCGATCGGAGGAACCTGCGGGAACACGTCGGACCCGGGACTTCAGATCATCAGCATGGCCGACCCTGATCATCCGGTCCTGGTGAGCGAGCTCCACGGGATGCTGGAGACTTCGGAGAACATCACGATCGACGCTTCTCGGGGCCTTCTCTTCGCAGGAGAGGTCAACCAGCTGCAGGGTGCCAATGGGATTCGCATCATCTCGCTCGCGGATCCTCTGAATCCGACGTTGCTGTACGCGAGCGATGCCTACGACGTCCACGACCTCACCGTCAAGGGCACGCGAGCCTACCTCAGCGACGTCCTCGACGGGATCCTGCATGTCGTCGATACGACCAACCCCTCCGCCCCGGTAGACGTCGCGAGCTTCTCGACGAATGGTCCGGCACATTCCGCCTGGCCAACCGACGATGACCGGTATCTCTGCGTCACCAATGAGAACCTCAACGGCGGCGAGGTGATTGTGTACGATGCACTGAATCCCACCCTGCCTGTCGAGACGTGGCGGTCGACCCTCGTTCCCCTATCGACGGCACACTACCCAAGGGTTCTCGGCAATCGCCTGTTCGTAGCCCATTACTCCGCGGGC
>DATJEJ010000306.1:0-2603 GCA_035496795.1 Candidatus Omnitrophota bacterium | reverse complement strand
GTCGGAGCGCACGCGGCTCCAGTCGATCGATTCGAGCACGCGCCGGCGAAAGCACTTGAACCCGCCGGTCAGGTCCTTCACGCGCATGCCGGTGATGATCCGGCTGTAGACGTTGGCGGAGTAGGAGAGGATGAGCCGCTTGATCGGCCAGTTCACGACGGTGACGCCGTGCAGGTAGCGCGACCCCAGCACCAGGTCGGCGTTCTCCAGCTCGTGCAGGAAGACGGGAAGGCTCTCGGGGTTGTGGGAGAAGTCGGCATCCATCTCGAACACGGCCTCGTAGTCGCGATCGAGCGCGTAGCGGAAGCCCGCGACGTAGGCCGAGCCCAGTCCCTGCTTCCCGGCGCGGTGCATCACGTGCACGCGCGGGTCGCGCGCGGCGGCCTCGTCGGCGATCGCCCCCGTCCCATCCGGCGAGTTGTCGTCCACGATCAGGACCTCGCACTGCGGCACGTACGCGAAGATCCGCTCGAGCAGCGCCACCACGTTCTCCTTCTCGTTGTACGTGGGGACGATGATCAGGGCCTTCACGCGGCCTCCGCCGGGGGGGCCGGCGCGGACCCGCGCCGCCGCCTCAGGAAGACCCCGCCGATCGCGAGCAGGATCGCGGCGGCGGCCGAAGCGAGCGAGATCCGGATCCCCGCCTGGAGCGACGCCGGGAGGTAGCGGAGCCGGATGCGATGCACCCCGGCCGGCACCTCGATCCCGCGCATCAGGTAGTTCACGCGGCGGACCTTCACGGGCGTTCCATCGATCGTCGCGGTCCAGTCGGGATCCCACTGGTCCACCTGGACGAAGAGGCCGGGCGTGGAGGCGCTGACCATGTAGTCGGACCCGTTCATGTCGTAGCGCAGGCGGATCACCGAATCGGGCGCGGCGGGCTCCGGCCACTTGGGGTACGGCGGCGGGTCCTGCCAGACCGCGTACTGGCCCGGCCCCAGCACCGGAGCCGTGCGCACCATGGCGAGCGCGGCCGATTCGCCCTTTACCGGAAAGACGCGATGGACCATGTAGGCGCGCGGCGACGTCCCCTTCACCTCGTAGACCTTCACCGGGCCGTCGAGGCGCAGGGTCAGGTCGGCCGTCGTGTCGGGATAGTAGCCGTCGGTGAGCACGTACTTGATGTTCAGGAGGCGCACGATCCGGAGATTCGGGATTCCCACCGTATCCATGAACGCCTGGTACAACCTCGGCTTCGCGGGGTGGTAGCCCATGATGGAGGCGATGCCGAACGCCGAGAAGCGGGTGTCGTCCCATCGAAGCGGGAGCACCCGGAACTCGGTCGAGTCCTTCTTCAAGAAGGCGATCTCGGGCGTCTCGGTGAAGTTCTGCGCGTACTCGTTCGCGCTTCCGATCTGGGGATCCATGATCTTCCGGTCGATCCCCCAGAGGTCGATGGCCGTGATGCCGACCACGAGGAGCGCCGCCGCGGTGCGGGAGAGCCTTCCGCGCCCGTGCAGGGCCAGGACGAAGAAGGCCGCCGCGAGCAGGATTCCGGACTTGAGCGCGTCCAGCGTGGCCACGTCGAGGGCCTGCCGGGCCAGGTCCGGCGTCATGTAGTCGCGCGCTTTCGAGGCGGCGGCCAGGATCGAGGAGGCGAGCAGCTGAAGGAGCACCACCGCGCCGACGCCGCCCGCGCCGGCGAAGATGGCCCATCGCATCCAGCGCGCCCCGAAGTCGGCGGCGTCGCTTCCCTTCCTCTTGGCGGCCGCCGTCCCCCTGCCTTTGCCCGGAGCGGGACGCGCGGGGGCCGCCGGCGCGCCGGGATCGCGGAGCGCCGCGTTCAGCCCGAGCGCGGCCAGCACGGCTACCGCGAACTGGACCAGCACCAGGATCATCACGGGAACCCGGAACTTGTTGAAGTAGGGCACGCGCTCGTAGAGGAGCTGGTAGAGCGGCGCGAAATGCTTCCCGAACGAGATCAGGAGCGCCACGGCGGCGAGCGTGATCCAGAAGCCGCGCATGACGCCGCGCGCGCGCGCGGCGCCGTAGACGGCGAGCGCGAGCGGAACGATCCCCATGTAGTTCGGATAGTCGGTGAACGGCATCGTCCCCCAGTAGGTCCGTCCGCCGAAGCCGAACATCGAGGGGATCAGGAAGGTGAGCATCTCGGCCGGATGGAACGACCACGACGTGGCGTACTCGAAGCCCGCGCCCGATCCCTGCCCCGCGCTCCGGATCGAGAGCTTCGCGTACTCGTGCACCGGAAGGTAGAGGAAGGCGCTCATGCCGAATCCGAGCGCGATCCCGACGGCGAGTCCCCCCAGCGCCCGGCCCGCCTCGACCCCTCGCCGCGCGCGGATGGCCTGGATCGCGAGGTACAGCGCGTACAGCCCGAGCGCGAGCCACGAGTAGAAGACGATCTGCACGTGGCCGCGCAGCAGCTGGAGCGCGGCCGCGAAGGCGAAGCCGGCGAGGGCGAGGAGCGACCCGCGCCGCGCGAAACGGTCGTACAGCAGGAAGAGGACTGGCAGCCACGCCGCCGTCATGATCTGGCTGCCGTGGCCGAACGCGCCCACCGCGACGAGGTTCGGCGTGAGGGCGAACGTCGCCGCCCCGATGAGCGCGGCGTCGGGGCCGGCGCCGAAGGCGCGCGCGAGCGC
>DATJEJ010000305.1:0-9820 GCA_035496795.1 Candidatus Omnitrophota bacterium | reverse complement strand
GAAGCGCGGATGGCTCACGAAAAAACCCTCTCCGGCGGCCGGTGGCTCCCGGACGGAGCCGGGGTCACGGGGCGGAGGGGGTGCCCCTGATCCTAGATCAGGCCGGCCCGCAGGGTAATGGAAATGTGCGGGGCATCACGGCCGGGGCTCGGTCGTGACGTATTCGTTCGAGGGCGCAGCACTCCCACCGGTCCTCAGATCCTCGGCGAATTCATCGGGCAGCGCGCTCTCGCGGATGGCGCGCATGGCCCGCTCGATGTCGTAGTCCACCCGCACGAACGTGACGTGAGGGGCCGCCTCGCCCACCTCGAGCAGCACGTAGCCCGCCTGCCAGTTGCCGTCCTTCGGTTTTCCCACGGAGCCGGTGTTGACGAAGTGCATCCCGCCGATCTCCCGGTACCAGGGCCGGTGCGTGTGTCCGAACGCGATGATGTCGCCCGGCTGCATCCCGGCGATTCCGGCCATCTGCAGGCAGAAGGAATCGGGGCGGTCCTCGGTCCAATAGAGGGTGTTCGCGACGGGAGAGGCGTGGACCAGGACGATGCGAGGACCCTCGGGCACGTGCCCCCCCATCACCCTCAGGTCCAGACGAAACGGCAGCCCGGCGAGGTAGTGCCGGGTCTCGTGATGGAGGTGCGTGAGCGTCCAGGCGTAGCTCTGGTGGGCCAGCTCCTCCTGGCGGGGATTCTCGTAGCGACACCCGCAGTGCTTGTAGTTGGTCGCGGTCGTGGAGTCGTAGTTGCCCGCCACGCCCGCGATCCCCCGAAAGCGAAGTCGGGCGACGATCTCGTCGGGCCAGGGTCCGTAGCCGACCAGGTCTCCGAGGTGATACGTCGCGTCGATCTCGCTTCGCGTCTCCAGGTCGCCGAGGACCGCCTCGAGCGCGGGGAGGTTGCCATGGATGTCCGAGATCAGGGCGTACTTCACGGAGCCGCTCCCGGAGCCGCCGGCTTCAGCGCCGCGACTCTCGCGGTCTCGGCCGGACGGCCGTCGGGGAACCAGTGGCGCGTGCGATTGCAGGCCGCACACACCGAGAGCATGACGGGGACTTCCACCAGGACGCCGACCACCGTGGCCAGCGCGGCGCCAGACCCCGGTCCGAACAGGGTGATCGCCACGGCCACGGCCAGCTCGAAGAAGTTGCTCGCCCCGATCAGCGCGCCGGGGGCGGCGACGTTGTAGGGAACGCGGAGCCATCGCATCAACCCGTAGGCCAGGCCGGCGTTGAGATAGACCTGGATCAGGATCGGCACCGCGATCAGGAGCACGTGGAACCAGCGGCTCGTGATGTTGTCGGCCTGGAACGCGAAGATCAGGACCAGCGTCGCGAGGAGCGCCAGCGTGGTGATCGGGCGGAACACCGGCAGGAACGAGCGCTCGAACCATGCGGTCCCCTTGGCCCGCAGGAGAAAGACCCGGCTCAGGCTGCCGAGGGCCAGCGGGATCACGATGAACGCGACGACGCTGTAGAGGAGCACCCCGAAGGGCACGGTGAGCGCGCTCGCCCCCGCCACCAGCAGGCTGACGATGGGAGCGAAGGCCACGAGCATGATCAGGTCGTTCAGGGAAACCTGAACCAGGGTGTAGGCCGGATCGCCGTCCGTCAGATAGGACCAGACGAACACCATGGCCGTGCACGGGGCCGCGGCCAGGATGATCGTTCCGGCGACATACTGGTCGGCCAGCGCGGGGCCGAGGATCGGCAGAAAGAGGTGCTTGAAGAACACCCAGCCCAGGAGGGCCATCGAGAACGGCTTGACCAGCCAGTTGACGAACAGGGTGACGAGGATGCCCCGGGGGCGGCGGCGCACGCCGGCGATGCTGGCGAAGTCCACCCGGAGCATCATCGGATAGATCATCAGCCAGATCAGGATGGCGATCGGGAGGTTGATCCGGCTGTCCCGGCCGAATTCCAGCCCGCGCAGTGCGCCCACGAAGTCCGGCGCGGCCTTGCCGAGCAGGATGCCGGCCGCCATGCACAGCGCGACCCAGAGCGTGAGATAGCGCTCGAACCGGTTCATCGGACGACGGGGCGCAGGGCGAGCGCCTTCGGTCCCGCCGCGCGGCGGGAGCGTCCCGGATTGGCGGCGCACAGCTCGGACATCGGGATCGCCTTGACCGCGCGGAGGCGCTTCCGATCCCGCAGCACCGCAGGGTCCTTGTCCAGCGCCCCGCGCAGCATCGCGAGGAGGGGATGCGCATAGGCGTTGGGACCGCGCGGCGTCAACGCGTATTCGATCCACTTGCCCTCGCGCCGATCGCGCACCAGGCCCGCGTGCTTGAGGATCGCGAGGTGCTTGGATACCGTGGAGGGGGCGAGGGCCAGGACGGCCTGCACCTGGCAGACGCAGAGTCCTCCGCCTTCGAGAAGCTTGAGGATCCGGGTGCGCGTGGGGTCGCCGGCGGCCTTGAGCGCGAGCTCCAGGTCACGCATGGGACAATCCTCCGTTTCGTCAATTCGTCACATGGCGAATCATAAAGGAGCCGAGCCGATGGATCAAGGGATCACCGGGGGGTTCTTCCACGACCGAAAGCGGATCGACTGGTAGGAGGCGCCGTCCCCGACGGCGCCCGGACGGGCTTAGAAATCGACGACGAACTTCCCGTTCTGGTGGAGCAGCTCGCCGTCCACGCGGATCTCGCCGCCCTCGCGCAGATCGCACACCATGTCCCAGTGCACCGCGGAGAGGTTGGTGCCTCCGGACTCGGGAATGCTCGCCCCCAGCGCCATGTGGAACGTGCCCGCGATCTTCTCGTCGAAGAGGGTGTTCCGCATGAAGCGGGTCACGCCCGTGTTCGTGCCGATCGCGAACTCCCCGGGCACGCGAGCGCCGGCGTCGATGTCGAGCGTCTGGTTCAGGAAGTCCTCGCCCTTGTCCGCCTTCGCTTCCACGACCCGCCCCTTCTCGAGCCGCAGGCGCACGTTCGTGACCTCGCGCCCCCGGTACACGGCGGGGTAGGTGTAGCGGACGCGTCCCTCCACCGAGCCCTCGACCGGGCTGGTGAAGACCTCGCCGTCCGGCATGTTGGCGCGTCCGTCGCAATTGATGAAGGGCCGGCCCTCGATGCTCAGGCGGAGGTCGGTGTCGGGGCCGAGCACGCGGATCTCCTTCTTCCCGCGCATCCAATCGACGATGCGCTGCTGCCAGCCGGAGAAGCGCTTCCAGTAGCCGATGGCGTCGTCGGGATCGGGAAGGCAGGCGCCGTAGACCAGCTCTTCGAACTCCGTGAGGCCCATCTCGGCGTCCTGCGCGGAGGCGGGCGTGGGAAACAGCGTCCCGACCCAGCGCAGCTCCTTGGCGGCGGCTCGCTGCATGAAGATGCGGGTCACGTCGCCCGCGGCCTTCTGGTTCAGGGCCATCTTGTGCGGGGGGACGTTGCTGAGCGACTTGGTGTTCGCGGCCCCCCAGATGGCGATGAAGCCCTCGTAGGTCTCCATGATCTGGCGGAAGGGTGGCGGCACGTGCTGGAGCTGGTCGTCCGAGGCGTGGCGGTAGAACGCCTCGTCCAGTCCGGGGAGCTGGGCGAGCACGAAAGGATGCGCGCCCGCCTTCAGCACCTCGGCGTACACCGCGCGGATCAACGGCTCCGCCAGGGTGCTTCCCTGGATCGCGACTCTCTGGCCCGGCTTGGCCGCGATGGAGTAGTTCACCAGCAGGTCGGCCAGCCGTTCGACGCGTGGATCGGACATGGCGCGGGAGCCTACACCACGGGCATGGCCCTGTCATTCGATCCGTGCGGGCCGCCCGCGCCCGTCCCGGGCGCTCTCGTTATCGCCCGACCGTCGCCGTCGACGGCGTGACCTCGCTGGTCTGCTTGGTGCCGAGCAGATGGATCAGGCCGACGGCGAAGTTGGCGGCGGTCACGCCGCCCAGGCCTCGCATCGTCGAGCCCGACTTGCCCACCCGCCGGTCCACGTCCGCCGTCTGATCCGCCACGCTGGAGAGGCGCCGGTTCAGCGACGCATTCTGCTCCGCGAGCGCGAGGGAATCGGCCACGCGCTGGGCCTGGAACGCGACCACACGATTGTTGCTCGCGGCCAGGTCGGCGCGAAGGGTTTCGTTCTCGGCGCTCAGCCGCGCGCTCTGCTGCTGCAGCGCCCCGAGCGTCGTCGTCAGTTCCTCCTGCTCCCTGGAGAGCTGCGCCAGGCTCGCCGACATGCGCGCGATCTTGACGCCGGCCTGCGCCAGGCTGCTCTCCGCGACCGCCGCCGCGATCCCGGCGATCCGGCTGTCGGTGGTCTTCTCGTTCACGCGCTGCATCAGATCCTGGATGTCCGCGACGAACTTGCCTGACGTGCCGGTCGCCACGGCGCGGTTCCGCTGCTCGCGGGCCTCGTTCACCCGGATGCCCGCCACGATCAGCCCGGAGAGGGCGACCACCGCGACGACGAGCCCTCCCATGACCCAGTTGCGAATCGTCCACTGCTTCTCGTGAATCTCGATGACCGGAGATTCGGGAGCTTCATCCGAAAGCCGTCTCATCTCCTGCCTCCTGGGCGCACCGGCCCGAAACGAAAAAACGCCCTCTCGCGGCACGGTCGCCGCGTGGGGCGCTATCGAGTTGGGCTGCCAAGGGTCCCTCCTTTCGGGGACCTGCTTCCGGCGTGACGAACCTACGGTACACCCGGGGGCCGGTGCCGTTTCGTACTACCTAGGTACCATCCCTTGTCGGCGCCCCTCGATGCCCCTAGACTCGGGGCGCTCACCGATCCCAAACCGGAGGACCCTGTGAACGCGCTCGAAGCCTTGAAGGCGCGCCTGCTCGAAGCGAGCGACCTCGAGCACGCGGCCAGCCTGCTGCACTGGGACCAGACCACCTACATGCCTCCCGGCGGCGCGGAAGCGCGCGGCCGGCAGATCGCGCTTCTCTCCAAGCTGGCGCACGAGCGGTTCACGGCTCCCGAGACGGGGAAGCTGCTCGAGGCCGCGGAGCGGGAGACGGCCTCGCTCCCGTACGATTCGGACGAAGCCTCGCTGGCCCGCGCCACCCGCCGCGACTGGGATCTTCAAATTCGGCGACCCTCGAGCCTCGTGGCGGAGCTGTACGAGCAGGCGGCGCGGAGCTACCAGGCGTGGATCGCGGCGCGCCCGGCGAACGATTTCGCCAGTGTCCGGCCTCACCTGGAACGGATGCTCGAGCTCTCGCGGCGCATGGCCGACTGCTATCCCGGCTACGACCACATCGCCGACCCCCTGATCGCGTTCGCCGACTACGGGATGAAGGCCGAGACGATCCGCACGCTCTTCGCCGAGCTGCGCCGCCGCCTGGTCCCCCTGGCGCAGGCGATCACGTCGCGTCCTCTCGCCGACAATTCCTGCCTCCACCGGCGTTCCCGGCTGGAGGATCAGACGGCCTTCGGCGTCGAGGTGATCCGGCGCTTCGGGTACGATTTCCAGCGCGGGCGGCAGGACTTCACGCGCCATCCCTTCATGACCAAGTTCTCGCTCGGCGACGTGCGGATCACGACCCGCGTGAACGAGGACGATCTGACGGACATGCTCTTCTCCACGCTGCACGAGTGCGGGCATGCGCTCTACGAGCAGGGAATCGACCCCCGCTACGACGGGACCCCGCTCGCGTCCGGCACCTCCTCGGGCGTGCACGAGAGCCAGTCGCGGCTGTGGGAGAACCTCGTCGGGCGGAGCCGGGGCTTCTGGGAGTTCTTCTTCCCCCGCATGCAGGCCGCCTTCCCCGAGCAGCTCGGCGGGGTGTCGCTGGACGTGTTCTACAAGGCCGTGAACCGCGTGGAGCGCACGCTCATTCGCACCGATTCCGACGAGGTCACCTACAACCTGCACGTGATGCTGCGGTTTGAGCTGGAGCTGGATCTCCTGGAAGGGAAGCTGGCCGTCGCGGATCTCCCGCGCGCGTGGCGCGAGCGGTTCGAGGCGGACATGGGGTTGAACGTCCCCGACGATCGGAACGGCGTGCTGCAGGACGTGCACTGGTTCAGCGGCCGGATCGGAGGCGTATTCCAGGGCTACACACTCGGAAACATCCTGTCCGCACAGTTCTTCGACACGGCCGTGAAGGCCCATCCGGCCATCCCCCAGGAAATCCAGCACGGGGAATTCGGGACGCTGCACGGATGGCTTCGCGAGAACATCTACCGTCACGGCGCCAAGTTCACCCCCGCCGAGCTGGTGCGGCGCGTGACGGGACAGGACCTGACGGTCGAGCCCTACATGGAGTACCTCTGGCGGAAGTTCGGGCCGCTCTACGGGCTCCGCAAGGAGGAGCTGGGCGGCGTGAGCGTGGGATGAGTCCCCGGCGCAAGCGCGAGTGGTTCGACGACGACGGGTTCTGGCGCGACCTGTATCCGTTCATGTTCCCCGAGACGCGCTTCGAGGCCGCCGTCGTGGACATGCCCAGGCTGATCCGGCTGGCCCGGCCCCGCGGACGGTCGGTCCTGGACCTGGCCTGCGGCCCGGGCCGGTTCTCGATCGCGTTCGCGAAGCGCAGGTATCGCGTCACCGGCGTGGACCGGACGCGCTACCTGCTGGACCGGGCCCGCGCCAGGGCGAAGACCGCCAAGGTCCAGGTGGAATGGGTGCGCCAGGACATGCGCGACTTCGTGCGCCCCGACGCGTTCGATCTCGCGCTCAGCCTGTTCACGTCGTTCGGATACTTCCAGGACAAGAGGGAGGACGTGCGGGTGCTTCGTCAGGTTCTCGAGAGCCTGAGGCCCGGGGGCGCTCTCGTGGTGGAAGTCCTGGGGAAGGAGCAGATCGCCGGAATCTTCGCCCCCGTGAGCGCGGACAAGCTCGGAGACGCGCTCCTGGTCCAGCGCCGCGAGATCTTCGACGAATGGACGAGGATCTGGAACGAGTGGACCCTCGTCCGCGGCGGCCGCGCCAGGACGTACGAGTTCAGCCATACGATCTACTCCGGCCAGGAGCTGCGCGAGCGCTTCGAGCAGGCCGGCTATTCCAGCGTGAAGCTGTACGGGAATTTCGATGGAGAACCCTACCAGCGGCGCTCACCGCGCCTGGTCGCGGTGGGGTGGAAGGGGAGCAGGCGGTAAGGCCACCGAATCGAAAGCCGTACCCGCGACGTTTCATGCAGCGGTACTCGTGTCCCACACCGGCCCAGGAGGAACACCATGCGACGTGCTCTGATCCTCGCCGCTCTCGTCCTGATGAGCTTGGCTCCGGCCCATTCGTTCGCCGCGTGGGGTCTCGGGGCGAACCTCGGCATGACCCTTCACGATCCCGCCGAGTCCGGAGCGGATAACGTCACCCTGATCGGGTTCCCCAGCCAGGCCAGCGTGTTCACGTCGCTGCGCCCGGGGCTTCGGGTCGCGTATGCCGGGGATTCCTCGCCGCACGAGGCGTACCTGGACGTGAGCCTCGATCACGAGGCCTCGAACGGGGACAACTTCACCGCGGTGCGCCTCGGCGGGAACTATCAGTACAACTTCAACGGTTCTTCGTTCCGCCCGTACGTCACGGCCGGACTGGGCGTCTTCAGCGAGCACGCCAATTTCTCGGGGAGCACCAGCGCGACGTCGATGACCTTCGGTGGCGGGGCGGGAATCGGGTTCCCGGTCGGCAACCAGGCCGGGCGCCTCCGCCTGGAGGCGCGGTTCGACAAGCTTCAGGAGGGCAAGGACAACGGGGAGGTCGTGATCGGCGAGGCCACCATCATGAGCCTGCTCTTCGGATTCGATCTCTGGCTGCGATGAGCGAAACCCGCGTGAGAGCCAAGCCGCCCATGGCGCCGATCCTGGTCCTCGGACTGTTCGCCGGTCTCCTCGCGAGCCTGACCTCGTGCGGCCGGGGCGGAGACTCGGGGCCCGCGCTGACCGCGGCCGAGGCAGACACCCTGATGAAGTCCTACGCCAAGGACCGCTCCGACACGGAGACCTGGCTCAAGTCCTCGCCGACGTCCTACCTGGCCACGACCCAGCGCCAGGACTTCGGGGATCGGACGACGATGACGATCGGAAGCGCTGCCGGAAGCGACGTCCGGGTCGAGGACCCGGCGGTGAAGCCGCATCACCTGCGGGTGACGGTCGATGGCGACTCGTTCCGCGTCGAGGGGGTGGACCGCGGCGCTACGTTCGAGATCCTCAAGGACTCCACGACGACGACCTCGGCCACGGTGCCTCCGTCGAGCATCAAGGTCGCGCGGTTCACGATGCGCCTGTCGCACCAGCGCTTCCCGGCGATCATCGTGTTCGATCCGAAGAGCCCGCGCTACGCTCAGTACAAGGGGATCAAGTACTTCCCGCCCGATCTCGCCTACCACATCGTCGCCGGCCTCACGCCCAATCCCCATCCGGACACGACGATCATCCTCTCCACGCGCGGCAATCGTCGGCGCGCCGTGCGCGTGGGCTGGTTCGACTTCAAGGTGAAAGGGACGCCGGTGCGGCTGGAGGCGAACCGCCTGCTCGAGCCCGGCGTCGGGGAAAAGGACGTGAGCCTCTTCTTCACCGACGCGACGACCGGGAAGGAGAGCTACGGCGTGGGTCGCTACCTGGATCCCGAGCCGCGGCCCGACGGGCGCTACGTGCTCGATTTCAACAAGTGCTACAACCCCGCCTGCGCCTATTCGGAGCACTACAACTGCCCGATCCCGCCGGCCGAGAACCACTTGAAGGTCGCAATCGCGGCGGGGGAGATGGATTCGCACTACCTGCATTGATGTCGCGCCGGGCCGCCGCCCCGGCGCCATGGAGTTCCTTGTCCTCGAGGGGATGAGCCTCGGCTCCCAGGAATCACGCGTTACGTTCGAAGCTCATCTCCGAAATCCCAGGATCCGGGGGCACCGGGTCGGGCCGTACCTGAACGGAGGATTGCCGTCGTGAACCGCC
Organism: Candidatus Omnitrophota bacterium; assembly: GCA_035496795.1. Classification (GTDB taxonomy): domain Bacteria; phylum Eisenbacteria; class RBG-16-71-46; order SZUA-252; family SZUA-252; genus DASQJL01. The sequence goes on along the minus strand of DATJEJ010000305.1, from coordinate 999 downwards.
AGCCGTCATCGCCGAATCCCCGTGCTGTCCGCCTGCTCGTGGCCCTGGTCGCGTGCGTGGCCATCGCCTCGCCCGCCAGCGCCCGCATCGGAATCGGCAACCCGGTCAAGAAGATGAAGGAGAAGATCCAGAACAAGGCGGAGGGCAAGGCCGCTCCGGAAGCGACGGACGCCGCGGGGCCGCCGGCCTTCGACGACGTCACCCTCGAGCTCACCGATGCCCGGATCGCCGGCATCATCGACGCGTACCAGAAATCGAAGAAGATCGCCGCCGGGCGGGCCCCCCTCAATGCGAAGCGCAACCAGCTGATGGATGAGCGCAACAAGCTGAACGACAGAGAAGGGGACAGGATGCGCGAGCTTCGCGGCAAGCGGGGCGACGTGGAGCAGTGCTATCAGGGCGGCTATCGGGCCGCGGCGGACAAGAAGGCCGAGGAATACAAGAACCGCGCCCTGTCCGATCCCGCCCTGCGCGACAAGTTCACGAAGGCGGCGATGCAGTACAACGAGGCCGCCGCCAAGGGCGACAGCTCCGCGATCCAGAAGCTGCAGGGCATCCTGACCGGCGAGATCCTCCCGTCCAAGGAGGACTCGGCCGCGGTGCGGGCCTCGTGCGGGCCGATGCCGCCCAAGTCCGCCGCCGAGATCAAGGACGAGCGGCTCTCCAAGGACATCGACGCGGTCGACGAGCAGATCCGCGAGATCGATGAGGAAGTCTCGAAGGTGGGGAACGGAGGCTTGAACCCGCAGCAGTGGGGCACGGCGCTCGAGCGCATCCAGCTCTACGTCCAGGGCAAGAAGGCGAAGAAGGAGCCCAAGATGTACACCGACCAGGAGATCCGCGCCATCGAGAAGCGGCTCGCCGAGCTCGAAGAGGCGATGGGGATCTAGCCGTGCGCGCGCCGCGCGCGGTGGCCGTCGCGGCGGTCCTGTTCGCGATCGGCCTCGCTCCGCCCCTCGCCGCGGAGGGGGCCGCGACGCTCGCGTTCGATCAACACGG
>DATJEJ010000304.1:0-9448 GCA_035496795.1 Candidatus Omnitrophota bacterium | reverse complement strand
ATCGTGGACGCGATCCTTCGTGAGCTGGACGCCGGACGGATCCGCCAGCACCGCATGCACCTCTTCTGGTCCTACACCCACATGATGACCAATCGCCTCGGCGTGGAGGCGACGCCCGAGGCGATCCTGCGTTTCTTCATGGCCCGGCTGCTCGAGGAGCGCGCCAAGACCGCCGCCTGACCTCGATGACGCACACGGCCCCCCTGCTGATCGTCCGCGTCGCGTCGCTCCCCTTCGAGTCGCTGGCGCCGTTCGTGGCCGAGCGCTCGGTCGCGGCCGCGGACGAGGCCGCCGCGGCGGGCCAGGAGGGCGCGCGCCTCGCGGAACGCGCGTCGGCACTCCTGTACGAGGCCGCCGGAAGCGCCGCGCCGCCCGAGCTGGCCGCCGCGCGCATCGCGGTGCTGGGCATCCGGCGCGCGATCCACCAGGGGCATCCCGCGGAGACGGCCCTGCTCGAAACGGCGAGGCCGCTCCTCTCGGAGGAGGCGGTTCGCGCGATCGCGGAACACGCCTGCGCCTTGGAGCGGGCTCGTTCCCTGGAGCGGCTGGCCGCGGATTCGCTCGCCGTGGAGGAGGCCCGCGGGCGCGCGGCGCTCGCCGAAGCATCGCGCGACCCGTGGGTGCGCCTGGGCTTGCGCCTCGCGTCGCGCTCGCTGCTCCGCCGCGCGGACGCGCTGGCCGCGCCCCGCTGGGCGCAGCGCGAGCGGCACGCGGCCTCCAAGGTTCTCGCCTATCTGGCGCGCTTCGCCACGAAGACCAGCCCCAACGGCGTGTTCTGCGCGACGTCCCTGGGCTCGATCGCGGCCGAGGCCGCCGAGGTCCGGGGGGAGAACCGAATCGAGCGGCTCGACTTCGCGCTTCACGTCGGCGAGGCGCGCAAGACGGCGGCCTGCCTCTCGGTCTCGCCCGAGGCGGCGCACGCGATCCGGCCGAGGGCCAATCCCACGCTGCGGATCCATGAGGGCGTCTGGAGTCTCTGGCAGCCGGCCACGCCCCGTCGCGAAACGGACGAGGAGACGAAGCTGGAGGTCAAGGATCACCCGGTGATGCGGCGTTTCGTCGAGGCGGCGGACGGCTCCCGGACCGCGAACCGACTGGTGGAGGAAATCGGCGACCAGATCGGCCAGGACGTGGGACCTTTCTACGCCAAGCTCGTGGAGCGCGGCATCCTGATCGGCGAGGTGGAGATCCCCTGGAGCGAACGGCGGCCGCTCCGAGCGCTCGCGGCGCGATGCCCCGACGCTTCGTGGGCCGCCGACCTCGAGACGATCGAGACCGAGGTGGACGCGATGGCGCGCCTGGCGCCTGGCGAGATTCCGGAGCGGATCGACGGCGTCACCTCGCGTCTGGCCGCACTCCCCCGCACGCGGCCGCTCTCCGAGGACGACGCAATCCGCTGCGACGCGGCGACCGCGCTTCGCGTCCGGCTTCCCCAGGCGCTGCTCCACGACCTGGAACGGCTCCTGCCCGCGTATGCCCGCTTCTATGGAGCGATCTACCCCGAAGCGCTGACCCGCGAGACGTACGCGACCCGATTCCTGAAGCGCTTCCCTCCGGATACGCCGATCCCGGTGCTCGACTTCTATCACGGCCTGTTCGAGCCGGTGCCGTTCATGCCCCTCTCGGCCTTCACCTCCGCGGCGGCGGGCCCGGCTCCCTCCCCGCGCCGCGCGGAGGCGGGGCGCGCTTTCGAGCGGGCGAAGACGTTCTTTGCGCGGCGCGCCCGGGAAGCCGCGGAAGCGGGCGCCGAGGAAGTGGCGCTGCGCGAGGACGACTGGACGGAGATCGCCGGCGACGGTGCCGTGCCTCGCTTTTCCTGCGCCGCGCTCTTCCAGGTCGAGGCGGCGTCCTCCGACGCGGTCGCCGCCCCGTCCGCGCGCCTTTGCCTGAACTCGATCTTTCCCGGTGCGGGGCTCTCGGTCGCCCGGCTCGCCCACCTGCACGGCGGCGCCGGGGAAACCAATCCGATCGTCGGCGCGCTGCGCGAGGGATGGGCGCGGCGCGCCCGGCCCGGCGCGGAGCTCGCCGAGATCACGTTCATGCACGGCGGGCGCACGGCGAACGCCGGGCTCCGGCCGCCCCTCTTTCGGCTGGAGATCGAGCTCCCGGGCGACCGCGCGACGGAGGGGCGCGAGGCGGTTCCGCTCGCGGACCTCACGGCCGCCTGGGATTCCGCGGACGGACGGTTCGCGCTCCGCTCGGTCTCGCGCGGGGTCGAGATCCTGCCCGTCATCTCGAGCGGCATCAATCCCGAGGGCTTCGTCCAGTTCCTCACGATGGTGGGCGAGCAGGGGCTTCAGCCGCTCGGCCTCCTGCCGGGCTTCGACGATCCGGAGATCCGGATGTGGCCCCGGTTCCGATTCGGGAACGTGGTGCTCTTCCGGCGGCGCTGGGTCTTCGCGGAGCATGAGATGCCCTCGGCGACGACCGCGGAGGCGCGCTTCCTCGACGCGCGTCGGTGGGTGCGCGCCCACGGCTTGCCGGAGCACGTCTTCGTGCACAGCGACCGGGAGCCCAAGCCGTTCTACGTCAACCTCGGCTCGCCGGCGTTTCTCGATCTCCTTCGCCGGTCCGTCGAAGGCGCGGGACGGGTGCACGTGACCGAGATGCGCCCCGGTCCCGATGCGCTCTGGGTGCGCGACGGGAGAGGCCGTTACGCCTCGGAATTCCTCGTGCACATCGATCGCCTCGACGATGAGGGCGGCGCGTGAGCGGAACGGACGGCGCGGGGGCGGCGCTCCGAAGCCGGGACTTCCGGCTGCTCTGGATCGCTCAGGGGATCTCGCAGACGGGAGACAGCCTCACCTGGCTCGCCCTCATCCTGACCATCAACCGGCTGACCGGCTCGACCACGATGATCGCCACGCTGTCGGTGGTGCTGGCCCTGCCGCAGCTGGTTCTCGGCCTGCTGGCCGGCGTCATGGCCGACCGGTGGAACCGGCGGCGCACCATGATCGGCTCCGACCTCCTCCGCGCCGGCATCGTGCTCGGCTTCCTGTTCGTCCGAGGACCGGAGGATCTCTGGCTCCTCTACCTGCTGGGACTCCTCCACGTCGTCGTCAGCGTCTTCTTCAGTCCGGCCCGCGCCGCGCTCACTCCCGCCCTCGTCGCGCCCGACGGGCTGCTCTCGGCCAACTCGCTCCTCCAGACCACGCAGATCGTGAGCGGCCTGGCCGGGACCGCACTGGCCGGAGTGCTCGTCCCGCTGGCCAAGAGCGGCTGGCCGGCGTTCGCGCTCGATGCCTTGAGCTTCGCGGCCTCGGCGGCGTGCGTGGCGGGAATGAGCGCCTCGGCGGGGATCCCGGATGCCGGCAGCCTTCCCCTGAAGTCCGGATCGCGGCGCGGCGTGACGCGGGACCTCCGTGACGGTCTCTCGCTGGTGTTCGGCACGCGCGCCCTTCGCGCCATCATGATGGCCTTCGGCGTCGCGTCCCTCGGCACCGGCGCGGTCGGCGTCCTGTTCGTTCCCTTCCTCGTGAACACGCTGCACCTGCCGGCCGCATCGGTGGCGCTGGCCAAGGGTGCCCAGATCGCCGGGCTCCTGATCGGAGGCGCCTGGGTGGCACGATCGGGGATGGCCCGTTCGAGCGCGGCCCTCGTGGGCGGGGGCCTCGCGGGGATCGGTCTCGCGACGGTTCTCCTCGGGGCCTCCCCGAGCCTCGCCGCCGTGCTCGGGTCGCTCTTCCTGCTGGGCCTGTGCGCCACGCCGATGCAGTCGGCCACCAACGCACTGCTGCAGCGGCGCACGCCGAACGCCATGCTGGGACGCGTCGAAGCCACGGTGGACACGCTGCTTCTCGCGATCATGATGGGGTCGATGGCGTGGGCGGGCGTTCTGGCGGACCGCGTGGGGATCCGCGCGGTCCTGTACGGAGCGGGCGTTCTCTGCCTCGCCGGAGGCGCGGCCGGCTGGGCCCTGCTGGCGCGGGTGCGCGTTTCGGAGCAGGCCGCCGCGCCAGGCGAGCCGATCGAATCGGGCTAGATCGTCCCCGCGCGATGTGCGTAGTATCGCGGTTCGCGGGGGGCGAACGTCCGATCGCGGTGCTCGAGCACCGCGGGTCCGCGGGCGCCGAAGCCCGCTTCCCTCATCCGTGCCACGCAGGAGGTTCCACCATGAACGAGAACCTGGATCTGGAAGTCATCGAAGTGGAGCAGGGACCCAAGCCGGGCTGCACCGGCTCCTCCAGCACCTCGCCGCGCTGCACCTGCCCGGTGGCCATGACGCCGCCGGAAGAGGCCGAGGAGAACTGATCGGGGTTTCATCCCCCGCTGTCCCGGAGGGCGGTGCGGCGCTCCAGCCGCTCCGCCCTTTCTTCTATTCGGGCAGGAGCGGCTCCTCGTCGTCGCTCAGGGAGTCGAACGCCGCGAGGGCGGCGACCCGGGGATGCGGCGGCAGGAAGAAGCCCAGGAGGAGGCCGCAGACGAATCCGCCCACGTGCGCGTGCACGTTGGCGTGGACCAGGGTCGGAAGGAAGACGAGCAGGAAGAGCGGAACGTAGACGCGCCAGACTTTCCACCGCTGGGCATAGTTGAAGTCCCGCCGCCTCCGGATGATGAAGCTGACGGTGCAACCCACCAGCCCCATGACCGCGCCCGAGGCGCCGATGCCCAGCGGCGGGCCGGGGTGTCCCGCGAACGAGATCCACGCCGCTCCCATCCCCGTCAGGAAGTAGGCCGCGATCGCCCATCGCGCTCCCGCGAGGAATTCCACCGCGCCCGCGGCGATGAGGAGAGCGATCAGGTTGCTGGTGAGGTGTCCCACGCCGGCGTGCAGGAAGAGCGTCGGCAGGAACCAGCCGTAGGCCGCGTGCGTGTGCACGTCCGCCCAGCGCTCGAACGCCCAGGCGCTCAGCGCGCGGCTGTAGTCGGATCCCAGCGCGGCGAAGAGGACCGCCGCCACCGTGACGTTCGCCAGCGCAAGGCACTCCGTCGCGGAGAAGCCGCGCTTGGGAAACAGCACCTGGCGGACACCCGGAGCCGGAGCGGCTTCGGGCTCAGCCGCCATCCAGCGCCTGGCGCAGATCCTCGATCAGGTCGTCCGGGTGCTCGAGACCGATCGAGAGCCGGAGGAGATCGTCGGGGGTCGTCGTGTCCGGGCTCTCCACCGACACGCGGTGCTCGAGGAGGCTCTCGACGCCGCCCAGGCTGGTCGCGTTCGTGAACAGGCGCACGCGCCGCGCCACCCCGACGGCTCCCTCGCGCCCTCCCGCCACGCGCAGCGCCATCATCGCGCCGAACGCGCTCATCTGGCGCTTCGCCACCTCGTGCCCGGGGTTCGAGAGCAGGCCGGGATAGTGGACCGCGACCAGCCGCGGGTGGCCCTCCAGCGCCTGCGCGATCGCGAGCGCGTTCGCCGACTGCCGCTCCACCCGGCAGGCGAGCGTGCGCAGGCCGCGCAGCACCATCCAGGAGGCGAAGGGCGAGGCGATCGGGCCGAGGATGTGGCGGTTGTGCTGGACGCGGACGAACCGATCGTCGGGCGCGCGAACGACGAGCGCGCCCCCCAGGACGTCGCTGTGTCCGCCCAGGTATTTCGTCGTCGAATGGAGCACGACGTCCGCGCCCAGCTCGAGCGGCCGCTGGAGCGCCGGCGTGGCGAAGGTGCCATCCACGAGCAGGCGCGCCCCGGCCCGCGACGCCTCCGCGGCCAGCGCGCGCAGGTCGAGCACCTGCATCAAGGGATTGGTGGGCGTCTCGGCCCAGAGGAGCCGGGTGTTGGGCCGGATCCCGGCTCGCGTGGCGGCGGGATCGGTCAGGTCCGCGAAGGACGATTCCAGTCCCCACCGCGGCAGGTATTCCTGCGCCATCGTGCGAAACGCGTAGTAGATGTCGCGGTGGAAGAGGACGTGGGATCCGGGATCGAGCGCCTGGAGATACGCCGCCCCGGCCGCGACGCCGGAAGCGAAGACCAGCGCCGCTTCCCCGCCCTCGATGGCCGCGAGCGCCTCTTCCAGGCGGCTCTGCGTCGGATTCGACTCGCGGATATAGATGTGCCCGCCGCGCGGCTCGCCGGCGGGCCCGTGCTCGAACGTCGTGGAGAGATGGATCGGCGGGGTGGCCGCCCCCGTCTCCCGATCGGGCGACCCTCCCGCGTGAACCGCTCTCGTCTCGAAGCGCATCAGCCCACGGTCATGGGAATGGCCGCGGTGTGAGTCTTCAGATAGGCGTTCGGGTCGTGGTACAGGGAACCCTCCGGAAGATGGGGCCAGAGCGGCCCCAGGTCCCGCTTGATCCGTTCGACGTAGAACTGCGGCAGCTTCTCGCTCTGCCCCGTGAAATAGGGCAGGAACGACGGGTCCGCGTCCAGGAGCTCGCGCACCCGCGAGTGGTAGCGGATCCGGCCGAATCCCTCCGTGGAGATGGCGCGCACGACGTTCATCCACTTGGGGATCGGCTCCGCCGTGCCCCGGAAGCGCCTGGCGATCGAGCGCCAGGAGAAGCTGTACTTGGTGAGGTCGATCACGCGGTCGTAGAAGTCCTGCCACTGGTAGTTCTTTGGCTGAACGTTCATCGCGTGGTTGTTGTTCAGGAAATGGAACGGAAAGCCGGAGACACGCCCGGCGCGCTGCAATTCGAGATTGAGCGGAGCCGCCTTTCCGAACGCGGTGAGCAGAGAGTAGCCCGGAAACGCGCCCGGAGTCATGTCGATGAACCGCTTGGTCAGCTCGAACGGCTCGTCTCCCTCGTCCATGTCGAGGCCGAGGACGAAATTGGTCTGCACGTAGGGGATGTAGCGCAGCACCGTGTTCACGTGGGCCGAAACCTGCCGCACCTTGTCCATGCCGCTGATCTTGCTGCCGGTGCCCGCCTTGTTCCCCAGCGAATACCAGGATTCGATCCCCGGCAGGATCGCCTTGAAGCTGTTGTGCTTCATGCGGACCAGGTGCGGCTCCGAGAGGAGCGAGAGGCTGCTCTCCGCGAGGAAGTCGATGCTCCCCGGTGGGACCGCGTCTTCGATCGTGTTGATGTAGTCGTTGAAGCGCACGCCGAAGTTGGGATCGTGCCACCCCACGCGCGGGTGCTTCATCTTGGTCCGGAGGAAGCGCAGGTCCTGCTTGATCTGCTCGAAGCCGAGCGGCTGATACTCCACCGTCGAATCGATGCAGAAGGGGCAGGTGTAGGGACAGCCGAGGCTGCCGATCATGGGAACGATCTTGAAGGTGGGCGCCTTCCGAAGCGTCGGCTCGATGAACTTCCACCGCTCCTCGACGCCCGGGAGCGTCGCGGGGTGCTTCTTCGCGTCGAGCAGGACGCCGAGCGGACGGTGCGGCGCGCAGTCGGTGAGCGCCGAGCGGACGGTCTCCTTGTCGGTGAACCCGAAGACGTAGTCGAAGTATTTCCGGGCGTCTTCCGGATAGCAGCGCGCGTGGGGCCCGCCCAGGGCGGTCACCGCGCCGCGCGCGCGAAGCTGGTTGCTCAACGCATAGGCGAACTGCGCCGCCTGGGAGAAGGCGCTGATGAAGACCAGGTCGATGTCGGCGGGGATCAGCTCGTTGAGATCCTCGAAGCCGGTGTAGCAGGTGAGGTGGACCTGATGGCCCTCCTCCTCGCACCAGACCGCGATGACCTGGGGCATGATGCTGGCCAGGTTGGCGTGCATGATGCGTGCGTAAAGGGCCCGGGTCGGTGCCCGGGCAACGATATCGAGTACCGCTATGCGTAGTTTGCGAATGTTCGCTCCCTTCGTTGAATGCCCATCAAAACGCTACCGGAGAAGCGGCGCCCGGGGCTAGCCCATAAGTGGCCTTGTGGAACCCGAACTACGGGAGACTACGCGAGTTCGTGCCGCGCGCCCACCCAGGGCCATGCCGACCCCCCCGAGGATGAGCGCCGCCGAAACCATGAGGCGCATCGAGACGCGCTCCGAGAGAAAGAGGATCCCGCCCGCGGCCGCGATCACGGGCACCGTCAGCTGGAGCGCCGCGGCCTGAAGCGCGCGCAGGGACCGGAGGGCCGCGAACCAGGCGGCGTAGCCCGCGCCCGAGGCCAGCACACCGGAGCCGGTCGCGAGGAGGAGACCCGCGGTCGAGACGTGCGGGGTCGCGGCGCGGCCCACGGCGCTCGCCAGCGCCCAGAGCAGAGCCCCCGCGACGATCGCCAGAGGCACCGAGCGGACGAAGTTGGCGGCCGTGTCTCCGATCGCGTCCAGCGAGCGCCGGCCGCGCAGCGTGTAGATCCCCCAGGCGGCGCCGGCCGCGGCCATGAGCACGGCCCCTCGGGGGTCGGGGGCCGAGAGTCCGGGCGCGATCAGGTAGACCAGGCCCGTCAGCGCCGAAAGGATGCCGAGCGCTTCCAGCCAGTGGATCCGCTCTCCCCCGATCAGCGCGCCCGCGAGCATCGTGGCCTGCACCGAGAGAAAGAGGATGAGAGCGCCGGTCGCGACTCCGAGCGAGACGTAGGCGAAGGAGAACGGCATCGCGTAGAGGAAGAGGAGGAGCGCCGACGTCCAGGAGCCCGCGTGCGAGGACCGGTGGCGCGTCCGCCGGACCGCCGCGAGCAGCCCCAGAGCGGCCGCCCCCGAGGCCAGGCGTACGGCGGTGAACGAGGCCGGGTCGATCGCGCGCGGCCCGAGCGCCACGCGGCAGAGGATGGAGTTCGCGGCGAAGCCGGCCAGGGCGAACAGCGTGAAGAGCGCCGTCACCGAGGCGATCGCCTCGAGGCTCCCGGGCTATGGGCGGCGATGGCTATCGCGCGCTCGCGTCGGGATCGGTCCCCCGGCCCACGCCCCGGAGCGCGTTCAGCCGCAGTCCCGTGAGCATGCAGCCGATCGAGATCCCGTAGAGGATGCCGGCGGCCGCGTCCACGACGTCGGAAGAAAGGTGGGGTCCTGGGTGGACCAGCCAGCGCCATAGCGAAGCGAGGACGAGGAATAGCATCCCGAGACGAATGCGTCCGTTGAACCAGGCTCGCCGGCCGGCGGGGGTCATCGAGGCTCCACGAGAGAGGGCAGACGAACGTTCGTCCCCTCATCATGAGGTCCGGTTTCGATCCTGTCCATCGGCTCGTGCGGAGGGTCATGCATCCGCCGGATGCTGCCGATCATCTAAGGGCCAGGAGAAACCGTCCCGAAACCGGGGTAAGACCGTTCAATGATCCGCTCACGCAAGAGCCTCCCATTCATGGCCGCCGCCCTGATCCTGCTCGGGTCGGGGAGCGCGGAGGCGCGCCAGGCGCAGAGCCCTTCCGGCCCCGGAAAGCCGTTCGCACAGCGTGTTTCCGATGACGTGGGGATTGCCCGCTTCGCGCTGATCCGGCCCGGTTTGGCACGCGGCGGGGAACCCAATCAAGGCGGCCTGCAGTACCTCCGCGATCACGGCTATCGCACCGTGGTCAGCTTCCTCACCAACAGCGCCGAGAGCTCGTGGGTCGTGAATTCCGGCATGCGGTGGATCCACATTCCGATGCGCTCCGGCCTCTTCAGCGCCCAGCCTCCGACCCAGGACCAGGT
>DATJEJ010000303.1:0-3225 GCA_035496795.1 Candidatus Omnitrophota bacterium | reverse complement strand
CGATCTTAAGTAGCGCAATCGGCGTGCCGGAATTTCGCGCAGCTGTCGCGGCGAAGCCGTATGTATCTGCAACTTAATGACTTGCATGGCACGGCCTGAGGCACGCGAGGGAAAGCCTGCCCGCCTTCGGCGGGCTACATCTGTCCAAATGGCAGCGGCTTCCAACGGGACGCTTCGACCTTCGGCTCGGAGAAGCTACGATGCTGAAAGGGGTTCCGCACTCGGACCCCGGGGGGTGGACCGCGGGCAGGCGCGGAAGGGAGCGTGTCATGATCCGAAAGCTGAAGACCGGCGAGTACCGGCTCTACTCCCGGAAGGCCGATCCCAAAACCAAGAAGCGCAGGAACCTGGGCACCTTCAAGTCGAGGGCGGCGGCGGAAAAGCATGAGCGCGAGGTCCAGTACTTCAAGAAGCACTGACGGGCCGCGGCGCCGGTCCCGCGCGGCCGGCGCCGCGGCCTCCCGCGAGGTTCGTCGCGGGCCCGCGCCCAAGAAGCCTCGCCCTCCGCTGGACCGCTGGCTGATCGCGATCCTCTGCCTCGCGGCGCTGCTCCGCCTGTGGGGCATCCAGGATCGGCTGCCCGACCCCACGATCGGGATCAACGTCCTCGAGGACAGCGCCGTCGAGGAGACCGACCGCACGACGATGGGTCGCGCCTGGGCCATGTGGCGCGGCGGCGTGAGCCCGCTCGACCTGAACCCGCACACCGGCGGATGGCCCGCCCTCTCCTTCTACACCACGCTCGCGACCCAGGAGCTCTACAGGGGCTACTACGGCCTCACCCACCCGGGCTCGAGCGCGGCGCAGTTCTCGGACTACGTGGTGGGCGGCTACGGCGCGCGCGACCTCTTCATCCTCGCGCGCCTCCTCGGCGCCCTGGTCGGCATCCTCACGGTGGCGCTGACGTATCGCCTGGGCATGCTCGTCGGCGGTCGCTTCCTGGCCATCGGGGCGGGGCTCCTCCTCGCCGTGAACCTGCCGCACATCCTGGTCTCGCAGCACGTCAGCGATCCCAACCTGCTCGGACTCCTCTTCGTGCTGATCGCCTGCTTCCCGATGGTGCGGATCGCGCGCGGGAAGGGACGGGCGCGCGACTCGATCCTGGCGGGAGCGATGATCGGCCTCGCGGGGGCGAGCAAGTACGTTCCGCTCGTGGTGGGGCTTCCCTATCTCTTCGCCCACCCGCGCGGGCTGAAGAACCGGGCCCTGTGGCTCGGGATCGCGGCCGCCGCCGTCGCGATCTTCATCGCGACCCCCTACACCTTCCTCGACTGGAGGACCACGCTCCGCGATCTCGACCGCCAGAAGGCGAGCCTCTTCTCCAGCTGGGTCGGCCAGTCCACGTTCCCGATCTCGCTTCCGACCTACCTGATCGCCTCGCTGCCGCACGCGCTGGGGTGGCCGGCCTACCTCCTCGCGATCGCGGGCTCCGTCGTCCTCTGGCGGCGCGGCCGCGCCGAGCGGATCCTGATCGGCACCGCGGGAGTGCTGATCGTGGTGAACGGGATGCTGAAGGCGGCGCAGGAGCGCTACGTCCTGGTGGCGATGCCGCTCCTCGTGATCGCGGCGGCCGCTGGATTCGAATGGGCGCTGGGCCTGTGGCGCGCCCGCGCGGGCGCTCGCATTTCGGGACGCTCCGCGCTCGCGATTCCCGCGCTGGTCGCGGCCCTCGCCGCGGCGTGGCCGCTTCCCGAGCTGGCCCAGACCCGTTCCACGCTCCGGCTCCCCGACACGCGCCACATCGCGCGGAAGTGGATCCAGGCGAACCTTCCCACCGACGCGCCCGCGGTGGTCGAGCTGTACGGTCCCGTGTTCGCCGAGCCCGAGCGGGTGTTTCTGATCTGGCCCTTCTTCGCGACGCAGGCCCCCCTGGTGCGATCGGCGTACCACCCGGAGTTCCTGGACGGCATCCGCTACTACGTGCAGTCGAGCGGCATCTCCAGCCGCTTCGAGGGCGATTCCGCGAACTATCCCGTCGAGGTCGCCTTCTACCGATGGCTCCAGGAGCATGGCCGCCTGGTCTGGAGCACCCGAAGCGAGAAGGCGTCGGGCCCGGAGATCGAGGTGCGCGAGCTGCCAGGTCCCCTCAGCACGGCGGCTCAGCGCGAGAGTCTCTTCGCGGCGCTGATGCCCCGCCCCAACCACACGACGCGGCTCGCCCTCTGGTGCGCGGACATGTCGGCGCTCTTCGGAAAGCTGAACCAGCCCGATCGCGCGGAGGAGTGGGCCCGCCGGGGGCTGCTCGTCGATGCGAGGAACATGAACGGCCAGCTCCAGATCGGTCTGGCCATAGCGCTCCTCGGGAAGGGGAACGCCGCGGGGGCCGAGGCGGCCGCGCGCGCGGGCCTGGCCCTCCTCCCCCGGAGTGCGTCGGCACACTTCTATCGCGGGCTCGCGCTGCGGGAGCTGGGACGGAAGGAGGAGGCTCTGCCCGAGCTGAATGCGGCGCTGGAGGCGACCGGGGACAACCGGATCCGCCTCAACGTGGCGCAGATCCTGGCCGAGCTGGGTCGGTTCGACGAAGCGGCCTCGCAGTTCGAGGCCGTGCCGCAAGGCGTGCCCGAGCGCGGCCTCGCGCGGCGCGACCTGGCGGTCCTCTATATCAACAAGCTCCACCGCCCCGCCGAGGGGATCTCCGCGATGCAGGAAGCGGCCTCGTTGGAGTCCGATCCCCGCGAGGCGGCGCTGCTCCGCGCCGAGGTCGCGCGGCTCACGGGCGGCGCTCCGCCCCCGCCAAAGCCCTGACGGCTCTCATCGCCGCGCCGATTTCCTCGAGATCCGCGTTCACCGCGTCCGCCCCCGCGGCGACGGCCCGGGCCAGGTGCGGCCCCGCGGCCACGACCCGGACGTTGAAGCGCCCGCGCGCGCGCGGATCGCGCCCTTCGTGCAGGTCGCGAACGCGCTCCCGGTCGACCGGGTAGTCCACGGCCAGCCACTGGAAACGGGTCGGGCCCTTCTGAACGATGACGCGGCGTCCGTAGTCCCTGCCCTCCACGATGCACAGGGTGTCCAGCGCCGCGGACCCGACCGAACGCTCCAGGGCCGCGCGGAATCCGGAGATCACGACGGTGATGCCACGAGGGTGGGGAGTGGCGGATCCGGAGCTGGCCCAGCGCGCCGCATGAGCGGCCAACGAACGGACCAGGGCGCGATGGAACGCCGGCTGCTCCTCCTTGAGGTCGAGAACCAGGAAGAATTGAAGTCCGTCGCCCCGAACGGTGGATC
>DATJEJ010000302.1:0-3758 GCA_035496795.1 Candidatus Omnitrophota bacterium | reverse complement strand
ACCGGCTCCTTCTATCTCATGCCGGAGGCGATGGCGGCGCTGGGGAGCGAGGTGCCGCGTGCGATTTGAACCGGACGCGCGCAGCGCGGCCGGGCGCCCAACCATGGCGGCCGCGCCGGGCTTGGCGATCGCAATCGTCCTTCTGGCCCTGCTCCCCCCGTCGACGGCGCGCGCCCAGCCGGCGGAGACCTACCGGCTGCAGGCCGACCGCCTCGAGGGCTCGCTCACCGGAGCCGAGAACGTCTATACCGCGATCCGTCCCACGCTGACCCACGGCACGACCACCGTCACCGGCGATTCCGCGCTCGTCTACCGGACCCGGGAGTACGTGATCTTCCGCGGCGATGTGAAGATCGTGGACGGCACCACCACGATGTGGGGCGACGAGGCCACCTACGACAAGAAGCAGCGGCTCGCGACGCTGCGGGGGAACGTGCGGATCCAGGAGCGCGGGAGCCGCATCACCGGCAGCGAGGCCTGGTTCTACCGCGACCGGAACCTCTCGGTGATCACCGGACGCCCCCACATGGTGGATTCCACGCGCACCCTGGACGCCGACCGGATCGAGTACGACCGCAACACCGACGTCGTGCTCGCGCTGGGGCGCGTGGACGCGGTGGACACGGCCGAGAGCACGCGCGTCGTCGCGGGCCGGGTCCGGTACGACCGGCGCGCCGATTACGCGTGGGCCGATCAGGCGCCGCGGCTGGAGCTGACCGAGTCGAACGGCACCGTGACGCGGATCAACGCCGACTCCCTCGAGTTCGACCGGGTGAACGACCGGGTGCTCGCGCAGGGAAAGGTCCAGGTGGCGCGGGACAGCCTGCGCGCCACGGGAGGGCGCGCCGCCTTCTTCCGGAAGGAGAACCGGGCGCTGCTCGTCGAGTCGCCGAAGGCCTGGGACTCGGAGGGATCCGCGAGCGGCGACACGCTGGAGATCCGCTTCGTGGAGCACAAGGTCTCCTCGATCCAGGCCCGCCCGCACGCGAAGGTCGCCTACGAGGCCAAGGCCGATTCCGTCGCGGGCCGCTCCGAGCGGACCACCGCGAGCGGGGACACCATCACCCTGTTCCTCGAGAACGACGCCGCGCGCCGCGCGGTCATCGTGGGTCACGCGGCCTCGTTCTACTGGCCCTCCGCGGCCGACAGCGCCAAGGGGGGGCGGAACGCCTCGAACGGGGACACGATCGTCGTGGATTTCGACCAGGGCAAGCCGCGCCACGCGACCGTCCAGGGGAACGGGTCGGGGACCTACTACATGGCCGCGGAAGGGGACACGACGGGGGCCGAGAAGCGGGAGCGCATCCTCTATAGCGGCGACCAGATCGCCTACGACCTCAAGCGGAACACGGTGGACGTGCAGGGCGGGGCCGCCGTCGTCTACCGCGAGATGAACCTCAAGGCGAAGCAGGTCCACTTCGACGCGGACACCCAGAAGATGCGCGCCGAGGGGAGCCCCGTGCTCCAGGACGGCTCCGACCGGATCGTGGGTCAGACGATGACGTACGACCTGGCGATCCGGCGCGGCGCCGTGCTGGCCGGACGGACGAAGTACGAGCAGGGGTACGTGACCGGCGACCGGGTGCTCCGCGTCTCGGAGGACATCCTGGACATCAAGTCCGGGACCTACACCACCTGCGACCTTCCCGACCCGCACTACCACTTCGGCGCGGGGAAGATGCGGATCCTGCTCCGCGACAAGGTGATCGCCAAGCCGGTCGTCTTCTACATCAAGCACGTCCCGGTGCTGGCGATCCCCTTCTACATCTTCCCGATCAACAGCGGGCGCCATTCGGGATTCATGCTGCCCCAGTTCGAGTTCGGGTCCAGCTCGGCGGCGGGCAAGTTCGTGCGCAACGTGGGCTACTACTGGGCCATCAGCGACTACCTGGATTTCACGGGGGCGGCCGACTACTACCAGGACAACAACTGGATCGCCCACGGCCTGCTGCGCTACGCCAAGCGGTACTCGTACCACGGGCAGGTGACCGGCTCGTTCCAGGACATCTTCGGCTCCAGCGTTCCGACCCGGAACTGGCATCTCCAGGGCACGCACTACCAGCCCCTGGGGTTCAACTCGCAGCTCACCGCCGACTTCAACCTCACGAATTCCGCGGCGTATCTCCAAGACCCCACCGTGGGGCAGAGCCTGGCGAACCGGGTCAATCGGATCCTCCGGTCCAGCGTCGGCTACTCCAAGGGCTGGAGCCGGGCCAGCCTGACCGCCGGCCTCTCCCGCCAGCAGGATCTCTCGCCCGACCCCGGAGCCGCCCGCGTCCAGCAGCAGCTGCCGACCGCGACCTTCAGCCTGCAGCCTCGGCCGATCGGCTGGGTGGCCCGCTCCGGCATCCCCGCGCGCCTGCCCTGGCTGGCGACGACGGTGTACAGCTACAACGCGAGACTCCTGAGCCAGCGCAACGTGATCGCGAACGACTACTCCGACCTCCTGCACCAGACCGACCTGCGCGACTCGATCGTGGACGCGCGGACCGCCATGCTCCATTCCGCCAGCCTGAGCGACACCCGCCGTCTGGGGCCGCTCGCGCTGCAGCCCCGGCTCGCCGTCCAGGGGGTCTACTACTCCAAGGACCAGGCGGGAGACGAAAATCGCGTCGGCGGGGCCTGGAACGCGTCCCTCGGCGCGAACACGCAGATCTTCGGCACCATGACCCATTCCATCGGCCCGCTCCGGGCGCTGCGGCACGTCATCACGCCGTCGGTCGGCTTCTCGTACCAGCCGCGGATCCAGGGGCTGAGCTTCACCGATACGTCGGGAGTCCGCCGGCTGCGATTCTCCGGCGTGGGCGACATCGGGCTTTCGACGTTCGAGCAGCGGAACCTGACCTTCTCGCTACGGAACGACGTCCACGTCAAGTGGGGGGCCGCCGACCGGCCCAAGATCATCAACAGCCTGATCTCCGCGAACACGACGGCGAACTACGACCTCCTGGCCAAGCGGCAGGGGCGGCGCGCGCTCTCGGACATCCAGACCTCGCTCATCCTGCGCCCGATCGAGCGGAGCGACTTCTCCTTCTCGTTCACGCACGACCCCTACACGCTGGACTTGAAGGCGATGTCCGCCTCGACCGGCTTTCAGCTCCAGGGGACCTCCCGCGCGGCGGAGGATTCGATCCAGGCGATGTCGGACGAGCCGGGCGAGGCGGCCGTTCGAACCAGCCAGAACTACCTGGTCAACGAGGGGCTGACGTCCACCAGCCTGCCGTGGCGCGTGGGGTTCGCCGTCAACCTGTCGGGAAACCGGGACGCCGTGGGCAAGTGGGTTTCGGAGTCGACGGTGAACGGCACGCTGGGGCTCAACATCTCCCGCGGATGGCGCTTCGACTACCACGCGCAGTACAACGCCACCCATCGGAACCTGGTCGCCCAGAACTTCACGGTGACGCGCGAGCTCCATTGCTGGGAAGCGCAGTTCACGCGGAGCATCTCGGGCGACACCAAGGAGTACTACTTCAAGATCAACGTGAAGCTGCTGCCGGAGGTCTACTACGAGCAGGGCAGCCGCGGCCTCCGCGGCTTCGGCGGACAGAACGTTCTCACCGGCGGAGGCTATTGACGAAAACGCCGTATCCGCGCTCGATTTCCGTTTGACACCCCCTGGGGTGCGGCGTAACGTGGCGCCGCACCGCGAAAGGAGGTGAGGGCAAGGTGAACAAGACGGAGCTCGTCGCGTACATCGCCAAGAAGGCCGACCTTTCGGCCCGCCAGGCACGCGCAGTCGTCGACACCATTTTCTCCCC
>DATJEJ010000301.1:0-12521 GCA_035496795.1 Candidatus Omnitrophota bacterium | reverse complement strand
TTTCGGCCGCTGATCGTCTCGTCCGACATCGGGGTGCGGAAGCCGCGCGCCGAGGCGTTTCGCGCCGTGCTGCGCGACTGGTCGTTCGCGCCCGGGGAGGTCGCCATGGTGGGCGACTCCCTGCGGCACGATATCGGCGGCGCCCAGGCGCTGGGCCTGGGCGCCTACCACTTCACCTGGATCCCGAACCCCT
Source organism: Candidatus Omnitrophota bacterium (assembly GCA_035496795.1). Lineage (GTDB taxonomy): Bacteria > Eisenbacteria > RBG-16-71-46 > SZUA-252 > SZUA-252 > DASQJL01. The sequence goes on along the minus strand of DATJEJ010000301.1, from coordinate 12,328 downwards.
GGGATCCGGCTCATCTCGGCCGCATCGTCCCCGACGCTTCGGCCACGACGCACCCCGATCTGCTGCGGCTCTTGCTGGAGGCGGCCGGCGGCTGAGTCAGCGCTTTCGCGGAATGAAGCCCTGCCGCTCCAGCTCGGGAACCACGTTGTGCGCGATGTCGTGCGTCACCTCGGTGGGCGAGGAGGGATTCACCGTCTCCCCCACGGCCGACCAGACGAGGTTGCCCTGCTCCCGCATGCTCCAGAGCTCCACGTCATGCCGCACGGTGATGTTCTCCTCGACGTAGCCCGGGTGCATCACGTCCACCCAGTAGGTGCGGTACCGGCCCGACCAGGGGCTGACGCGATAGGTGGGCTGCGTCGTGACGTAGCCCGGCACGTAGCTCGTGGTCCGCTCCGGCCGCAGGCGCGTCGCGACCAGCACGCCGTCGTAGTTGCCCTGGCCCACGGCGTCCAGGATCTGCATCGTGTCGGGCGGCGCGTCCGGGAAGCGGGAGTAGGAGGGCACGGCGTCCACCCCCCGCTTCGCCAGCTGCTTTCCGAAGGCGTCCTCCAGGATCCGCCGGTTCGTGGAATTCCGGACGATGGCGACGACCAGCATCTTCTGCATGGCCGGGCCGTTGTATGCGGGGTCCCGCCACATGTTGACGAGACCCGAATTGGAGGCGCAGCCGCCGACGAACGCGGCGCCCGTTACGGCGAGCGCCACGGCGAGCAGCGCCGCGCGGAGCAGTCGTTGAAAAGGCATGGTCATTCCTCTCCCAGGCAGGGTGATGGATCGATCGGGCCCGCCGGAGAGGGTGGCGGAAGCCGGATCCGGGTTCACGATTCGGTTGCCGGCGGCCGGCGGGAACCCCGCCGGCGCATCGCTTCCAGTATAGGGTCTCCTCCGGCGGTGTGATAGCGTCGTGGTTCCCCGCCGGCTCCGCCGGCCTCCGTCCCGCGCCGTCCCGAGCGGCGCGTCCCCGGCCCGATCCACGTCAGCGCTCCCCCCGAAAGGCGACACCATGCTCGCGCGCGTCACGTCCTGCGCGACCGTCGGCATCGAGGGACTTCTGGTCGAGGTGGAAGCGGACCTCGGCGTCGGACTTCCCACCTTCACGATCGTCGGGCTTCCCGATGCCGCCGTGCGCGAGAGCCGGGAGCGCGTGCTCGCGGCGGTGCGGAACTGCGGATACGAATTCCCGGCGCGAAAGATCACGATCAACCTGGCGCCGGCGCACGTGCGGAAGGAGGGCGCGCGGTTCGATCTCCCGATCGCCGTGGCGCTGCTCCGCGCCTCGGGGCAGATCCCGGGAGGGGCGCCCGTCGACGAAGGGCTCTTCGTGGGCGAGCTGGCGCTCGACGGCGGCGTGCGCGGGGTGCGCGGCATCCTCGCGGTGCTCGCGGCGGCGCGGCGCGGGGGGCGCTCGCCCGTCTGGATTCCGGCGGAGAACGCGGCCGAGGCTCGAGCGTACCCGGTCGTGGCCACGACGGCGATCGAGTCCCTCGCCGATCTGCGCGGCGACCAGGACCCGGCGCGCGGCGCGGGCCGGATTCCGGCCCAGCCCGAGCTCGAGGCGCCCGGGTCCCAGGACCTGCCCGACCTGGCCGAGGTGCGCGGACAGCTCCATGCGCGGCGCGCGCTGGAGGTCGCGGCGGCCGGCGGGCACAACCTTCTCTTCGTCGGCCCGCCGGGAGGCGGGAAGACGATGCTCGCGCGGCGGCTCCCCGGGATTCTCCCGCCGCTCCGGGACGACGAGGCGATCGAGGTCTCGACGATCCACTCGGTGGCCGGCCGGCTCGCGCCCGGCGCGGGGATCCTCCGCCATCCGCCGTTCCGCGCGCCGCATCACACGATCTCCGACGCCGGGCTGGTCGGCGGCGGGCGCGGTCCCTATCCCGGCGAGGCGTCCCTCGCGCACCACGGCGTTCTCTTCCTCGACGAGCTGCCCGAGTTCCGGCGGAACGCGATCGAGGCGCTGCGGCAGCCGATCGAGGAGGGGAGGATCACGATCGCGCGCGCGGGATCGTCGGTGACGTTTCCCGCCGCCTTCGCGCTGGTCGCCGCGATGAACCCCTGCCCCTGCGGCTTCCGCGGCGATCTTCGCCGCGCGTGCCGCTGCTCGTCCGATCTCGTCCTGCGCTACTGGTCGAAAGTGTCCGGGCCGATCCTGGACCGGATCGACCTCGTGCTCGAGGTTCCCGCGGTGCCGATGGAGGACCTCTTCGCGAGCGCCGCGGCCGAGCCCTCGTCCGCGGTGCGCGAACGGGTGATCCGGGCGCGCGCCATCGCGGCCGCGCGCACGCCCCGCGCGGCCCGGAACGCCGCGCTCACCGCGCGCGACCTCTCGCGCGCGGCGCCGCTCACGGACGACACCCGGTTGCTGCTTCGTCGCGCCGCGGATACCTTCCGCATCACCGCGCGCGGCGTGCTCCGCACGCGCCGGCTCGCGCGCACGATCGCGGACCTGGCCGGCTCCGAGGAGGTTCGGGGAGAGCATGTCGCGGAGGCGCTGCAGTACCGGGCTCCCGCGGCCTCCGGCCGCGGAGCATGGGGAGAACCACGTTGACTTCGGGGTATCTTCAAGGTACCGTGTCCGTTGCTCCTAACCCAATGCGAGACAAAGAGTCCATGAACTTCCAACGCCACTCGTCCGCCCGCCTGAACGGGCGCATCGCAGCCCTTTTCGCCCTCTTCGGGCTCCTGCTTCCCCCGGCTCCGGCCCATTCGGCCGCACCGCCCAAGAGCCAGGCCGACATGAAGCCGGTCGTGCGCAAGGCTCCGCCCCCCATGACGGTGGCGGAGGCCGAGGCCCTGGTCCAGAAGAGCCCCAAGGACACCAACGCCTATCTCGCGCTGGGAGGGGCCTATCGGCGGTCCCGCCGCTACCCCCAGGCGCTCGAGGCCTTCCAGAAGATGGCGGCGCTCGACCCCCAGAACTCCACGGCCCGGTACAGCCTGGGTGCCGTCTACATGGACATGAACCGCCCCAAGGACGCCGAGCGCGAGATCCGGAAGGCGATTGCCCTGAGCCCCAAGGACCCCGGCGCCCACCTGCAGCTCGGGCTCTGGTACGTGAGCCAGGGGCGGAACGACGACGCCGTCGCCGAGTTCAAGATCGCGACCACGCTCCCGCCGCCCCTCCCCGAGGCCTGGAACAAGCTGGGCCGGGTCCAGGCCGAGCTGGGGCAGACCGCGGACGCGGTGGCCTCCTACAAGAAGGCGCTCGATATCGACTCGACCAACGTCGGGGCGCTCAACAATCTCGGCAACAGCTACTACGGCATGGGGAAGATTCCCGAGGCCACGGCGCTCTATCGGAAGGCTCTCGATTTCGACCCGAAGAACCAGGAAGCGATCTACAACCTGGGGGTCGCGTTCGCCGACGCGCAGATCTACAAGGAGGCGCTCAACTACTGGCGTCAGGTCGCCGCGATCGACTCGTCGACGGCGGTGGCCCAGAACGCGAAGAGCAGCATCGAGGTCCTCCAGCAGTACCTCGATCAGCAGAAGGCCACGGCGGCGCCCTCGCAGGCGCCGGCTCCCGCGGCGCACTGACCCTCTCGGGTCCGTGGACGGGCCCGACACGATCCAGGAGGTCACCGTCATGCCGGCCCGCTCGACGCGTCCCCAACGACCTTCCCTGCATCTCGTCGGTCCCGCGATTCTCGCGCTGGCGCTCGGCGCATCGGGGTGCTCGTCATCGCACGCCCGCGATGCCCGCCCGGCGTCCATCTCCGGGGAGTCGGCGCGCGCCGGCGCTCCCCGCGCGGACGCGCGTGCGCACGTCAACGCCGGGCGCGACTACCTGACGCGCGGCCAGACCGACGAGGCGGAGCGAGAGTTCCGGCTGGCTCTCGAGTCCGAGCCCGGCAATCAGGAGGCGCTCGCGGGGCTGGGGCAGGTTCGCGTGAAGCGGGGTGCGTACGCCGAGGGCGCCGAGATGCTCGAGCGCGCGACGCGCTCGTCGACGCAGATGGCCGCGTCCTTCCGCTCGCTCGGGGACGCGTACGCCGGGATGGGGCAGCTGGACAAGGCGGCCGAGGCGTACCGTCAGGCGGTGGCGCTCACGCCGGGCGATCTCGACTCGCGGCTCGCGCTGGCGCATTCGCTCACCGAGATCGGCGAGTACGATGAGGCGGCGGGGCTCTGCACCGCCGCGGCGCGCGGCGCGAAGAACCAGCCCGCGGCGCTCGCGCAGGTCTACCGCCAGCTGGGCGAGGTTCGCTCGCGGCAGGGAAGCGTCCCCGAGGCGATGTCGGCCTACTACCGTGCCGCCGAGCTGGCTCCGGAGGATCCGGAAGTCGTGCGCGGGACGGCGGACGCGGCGGTGCGCGGCGGGCTCTACGCCGAGGCGGCGACCGCCCTCGACCACGTGCTCCGGATCGCGCCGCTCGACGTGGCGGCCAAGAAGCAGCTTGGCTGGGTGAACTTCAAGCTGGAGCGCTACCCGGTCGCCATCAAGGACTACGAGGCGGTGGGCGATTCGCTGGGCACGGCGGACCGCTACTACCTGGCGCAGGCCTACGCCAAGTCGTCCAAGACCGACCGCGCGGTGGAGCTGTTCCGCGAGGTCGCGCGGCAGGATCCCCAGAACTACAAGGGGGTCTACTGCAACATGGCGTACGCCTACTTCGACGCGAACCGCTACCAGCGCGCGATCGACACGGCGCGCGAGGGGCTGAAGAGCGACAGCGCCAACGCCTGCCTGCGCTTCTGCTGGGCCCAGGCGCTGGACAAGCTGGGGCGGCACGACGAGGCCATTCCGGTGTTCGAGGCGGCCGTGGCCGACCCCGCCTACGCCGAGCCGGCCCGCCGCGAGCTGGAGCGCCAGCGGCGGATCGTCAAGCTGCTGAAGACGAAGGATCGGGGGAACTAAGCGGAACCCGAGCGCGGGAAACGCACATTAAGTAGGGCAATCGGATGGTGGATCCGGACGAAAAGGGGTGGCCGGGATAGGCCATCGGGACAGCGCAACGGCAAGGAGGTTCGATGTTCGGTACGACGAGACTGTGGATCGGCGCGGCGGCGGCCATCGGGATTCTGGCGGCGGGGTCGGCGTTCGCGGCCGGCGCGGCCAAGGGAAAGGCCGCGGCCAAGTCCGTGGGCAGCCCCGACGACGTCGCCGTCATGGAGACGAGCAAGGGGCGCATGGTGATCGAGTTCTGGCCCAAGGATGCCCCCAAGACCGTCGCCAACTTCAAGAAGCTCGCGCGCAGCGGCTTCTATAACGGCACCGGCTTCCACCGCATCATCGCGGGCTTCATGGTCCAGGGCGGCGATCCCAAGTCCAAGAATCCGAAGGCTCCCGATCTCGGGACCGGCGGACCGGGCTGGACCATTCCCGACGAGTTCAACAATCACAAGCATGAGAAGGGCGTCCTCTCGATGGCGCACACCGCCGAGCCCAATTCCGGCGGATCGCAGTTCTTCCTGATGCACGGAGCGGCGCCGTTCCTGGATCACAAGTACACCGCCTTCGGGCACGTGATCGAGGGGATGGACGTCGTGGACGCGATCGCGAACGTGCGCACGGCTCCCAATCCGATGATGCCGGGCGAGAACTCCAAGCCGCTCGAGTGGGTCACCATCAAGTCGGTGAAGATCGTCCCGCGCGCGGTCGCCATGGGCGGCGGCGCGAAGGCGGCGGTCGCGACCGAGAAGGCGGCGTCGGCGAAGGCGGCCGGGAAGGCCGCCGATGCGAAGAACGAGGCGGCGGAGAAGGCGGCGGAAAAGGCCACCGATGCCAAGGAGTCGGCCGACAAGGCTGCCGAGTCGGCCAAGAAGGCGGGCGCGAAGGCGGCGGAAGCCGCGCAGTCCGCGAATGAGGCGGCCAAGGCCGCCGGCACCGATTCGAGCGCGGCCAAGTAACGACGGCGACACATCAGGGAGCCTGAGGGCTCCTCCCCGCGCGGGCTGGGCGTCCGATTTGCGTCCGGCCCGCGCGCTTTGTTACCCTCGAAGGAGCCGCGCTTCCCGCAGCGCACGTCCCCATCGGAGGCTTCCGTTGCCCCGGATCTATCTCGACCACAACGCCAGCACGCCCGTCCGCGCCGAGGTTCTCGACGCGATGCTCCCGTACTTCCGGGAGCACTACGGCAACGCCTCGAGCGCGCACGCCTTCGGACAGGAGGCGAAGGGCGCGATCGAGGAGGCTCGGGCGAAGGTGGCGGCCCTGGTCAACGCCGCACCGGCCGAGATCGTCTTCACGAGCGGAGGCACCGAGTCGGACAACATGGGCGTCTTCGGCGCCGCCCGGGCGCTGGCGGGGAAGGGGCGGCACGTGGTGGTGAGCGAGATCGAGCACGAGGCGGTGCGCAACGCCGCCGGCGCGCTCGAGGCCGAGGGGTTCACCGTGACGCGCGTCCCCGCGATGGCGGACGGGCGCGTCGATCCCGACGCCGTGGCGAAGGCGCTGCGGCCCGACACGGTGCTCGTCTCGGTGATGGCCGCGAACAACGAGACCGGCGTGCTGCAGCCGGTCGCCGCGATCGGGTCGCTCTGCGCCGAGCGGGGAATCGCCTTCCACACCGACGCCGTGCAGGCGGCGGGGAAGATCCCGGTCGACGCGCGCGCCTGGCAGGCGACCTATCTCACGATCGCGGCGCACAAGTTCTACGGACCGAAGGGGGTGGGCGCGCTCTACGTGAAGCGCGGCGCCAAGACGGCTCCGCTTCTCTTTGGCGGCGAGCACGAGCGCGGCCGCCGGCCCGGAACGGAGAACGTCCCCGGTATCGTCGGCATGGGCGCGGCCGCCGAGCTGGCCCGGGCGGAGCTGGACACGGCACCCCCGCGCATGGCGGCGCTGCGCGACCGGCTGGAGCAGGGGATCCTCGCGCGCGTGCCGCAGGTCGTGGTGCACGGCGCCGGGGCGCCCCGCGCCTGCAACACGAGCCACCTCTCCTTCGCGGGCGCCGAGGGGGAGCACCTGCTCCTCACCCTGGACCAGAAGGGGATCGCCTGCTCCAGCGGCTCCGCCTGCAAGTCGGGCTCCTCGCACCCCTCGGGCGTGCTCCTTTCGATGGGCGTTCCGGCCCTCGTCGCCCAGGCGGCCGTGCGCTGGAGCGTGGGCCGCGCCACGACCGAGGCCGAGATCGACTACGTGTTGGAGACGGTACCCGCCGTCGTCCAGAAGCTCCGCGCCGCCTCGCCCACGTTCGCGGCCTGAGACGGCGCTCCGGATGAAGCCCGACCTTCCCGCGTCGAAGCGCACCATCCTCGTCGCCATGAGCGGCGGCGTGGACTCGTGCGTGGCCGCGGCCCTCCTCCACCGCGCGGGGCACACCGTCATCGGCGTCACGATGAAGCTCTGGTGCTACGCCGAGGGACCCTCCCCCGCGCGCGGCTGCTGCACGCTGGACGCCATCGACGACTGCCGCGCGGTGGCGCGCAAGATTGGTTTTTCCCACTACGTGCTCGATCTGGAGGACGATTTCCGGGAGCACGTGATCGAGGACTTCGTGGGGGAATACCTCGCCGGGCGCACGCCCAATCCCTGCGTGCAGTGCAACAACTGGCTCAAGTTCGGCGAGCTGATGCGCCGCGCGGACCTTCTCGAGTGCGATCTCGTGGCGACCGGACACTACGCGCGCCGCGGCGTGGACGCCGACGGGCGCGCCACGCTCCTGCGCGCGGTCGACGGCGCCAAGGACCAGTCGTACGTGCTTTGGGGACTCACCCAGGAGGCGATCTCCCGAGCGCTCTTTCCCCTGGGGACGATGACCAAGGAAGAAGTGCGCGAGGCCGCGCGCGAGCTGGGGCTCCCGGTCGCCGACAAGAAGGAGAGCCAGGACATCTGCTTCGTCGAGGGGAAGCGCTACGTGGATTTCCTGCGCGAGCGCTACCCGGAACGGACCTCCCCGGCAGGCGAGGTCCAGGACGCGTCCGGCCGGACCCTGGGGCGGCACGGGGGCGTGCACGGCTTCACCGTGGGGCAGCGGCGGGGCCTCAACGTGGCGGCGGGGCGGCGGCTGTACGTCACGCGCATCGAGCCGGAGACCGGCACGGTGGTCGTGGACGACGAGGCCGCGCTCTACCAGAGCGAGGCGGGGATTTCCCGCGTGAACTACCTCTCGGGGGAGATCCCCTCGGGCCCGGTCGCGGGGGCGGCGAAGATCCGCTACCTCCATGCTCCCGCCGCGGCCGTGCTCCGGCCCGGGACGCCCGGCACCGCGCGGGTTCGATTCCAGGAGCCGCAGCGGGCCATGACGCCGGGGCAGTCGCTCGTGCTCTACGACGGCGACCGCGTCGTGGCGGGAGGGATCATCCAGGATGTCTCCTGATCCGGAAGCGCCCGCGGGAACGCCCGGCACGGCGCCGCGCCACACCAACCGCCTCGCCTCCGAGAAGAGTCCCTACCTCCTGCAGCACGCCCACAATCCCGTCGACTGGTTTCCCTGGGGCGACGAGGCATTCGCGAAAGCGCGCGCCGAGGACCGGCCGATCTTCCTCTCGATCGGCTACGCGACGTGCCACTGGTGCCACGTCATGGAGCGCGAGTCGTTCGAGAGCGTGGAGATCGCGTCGATCCTGAATTCCAGCTACGTGCCGATCAAGGTGGACCGCGAGGAGCGCCCCGACGTGGACCACGTCTACATGACCGTCTGCCAGGCGCTCACCGGCTCGGGGGGATGGCCCCTGACCGTCATCCTCACGCCGGACGGCCGTCCCTTCCTCGCGGGCACCTATTTTCCTCCCGAGTCGCGCTATGGACGGCCCGGGCTGAAAGACGTGCTCTACCAGGTGCTCTCGGCGTGGGAAGGGCAGCGGCATCGCGTCGAGGACGTCGCGGGCCAGATCGTGGAGGCGGTGCGCGGCGAGTTCGCCGGCATGCCGGGCGAGCGTCCCGAGCCGGGCCTGCTCACGAAAGCCTTCGAGCACCTGCATCAGCGCTTCGACGAGGAGTTCGGAGGCTTCGGCGCCGCGCCCAAGTTCCCGACGCCGCACCAGCTCACGTTCCTCCTGCGGTACTGGAAGCGCACGGGCGACGGCCGCGCGCTGGACATGGTGGAGCGGACGCTCCGCTGGATCCGCCGCGGCGGCGTCTACGACCAGCTCGGCTTCGGCGCGCACCGCTACTCGACCGATCGGGAATGGCTGGTGCCGCACTTCGAGAAGATGCTCTACGACCAGGCGCTCCTCCTGATGGCCTATGCCGAGGCGCACCGAGCCACGGGCGATCCGCTCTACGCGTCGGTCGCGCGCGAGATCGCGGCGTACGTGGCGCGCGATCTCACGTCCCCCGAGGGCGCCTTCTACTCCGCCGAGGACGCCGACAGCGAAGGGGAGGAGGGAAAGTTCTACATCTGGACGATGGAGGAGCTGGTGGCGGCGCTGGGACCCGAGGAGGCCGCGCTGTTCGCGCGCGTCTACGGGGCCGAGCCGAAGGGGAACTGGATCGATCCGGCCGGAGGGCACCTGACCGGGACGAACATCCTCCACCTCACCGAGGATCCGGGCGCGGTGGCGCGGGAGACGGGGCTGGACGCGGCGGCCATGGCGCAGCGTCTGGAAGCCGACCGCGCGCGGCTCCTCGAGACGCGCGCGAAGCGGCCGCGGCCGCTCCGCGACGACAAGGTGCTCACCGCCTGGAACGGGCTCATGATCGCGGCGCTGGCGAAGGCTTCGGTCGCGCTCGAGGAGCCCAGGCTCGCCGAGGCGGCGGAGCGGGCGATCGACTTCCTGGAGCGGCACCTCCTGCGCGCCGACGGCCGGCTCTTCGCGCGGTGGCGCGAGGGTGAGGCGGCGCATCCCGGATATCTCGACGACTACGCTTTCCTCGCCTGGGGATCGCTGGAGCTGTACGAGGCGACGTTCGATCCGCGCCATCTGGAGCGGGCGCTGGCGCTGGCGGGCGACATGGAGCGTCTGTTCGCGGACGAAAAGGACGGTGGATTCTTCTTCACGGGGTCGGACGCGGCGCCGCTCCTGGCGCGCACCAAGGAGATCTACGACGGGGCGATCCCCTCGGGGAACTCGGTCGCGGCCCTCGTGCTGCTCCGCCTGTCGCGCATGACCGGGCGCTCTCAACTGGAGCGGGGCGCCGAGGAGACGGTGCGCGCCTTCGGGGGCTCGGTGGCGCGCCTTCCGGGAGCGCACACGCAGCTCCTCTCGGCGCTCGATTTCGCGTTCGGGCCGACGCGGGAGGTGGTCGTTTCCGGTCCCGCCGGCGCTCCCGAGACGGCGGCGCTCGTGCGCGCCGCGCGCGCGGGATACGCGCCCAGGACCGTATTCCTGCTGCGCGAGCCCGGTCCCGCGGGGGACGCCCTGGCGAAGATCGCTCCCTTCACAGCGGCCCAGCTCCCCGTGAACGGGGTTCCGGCGGCCTACGTCTGCGAGAACTTCGCCTGCGCCGCGCCCGTCACCGACCCGGGCGCGCTCGCTTCGGTCCTCGGGACGTAGCTCCGGAGCGGGCGCTTCGCGCCCGCTCGACATCGATCAGCTTCCGCTTCACGTGGAGCCCATAGGCGTAACCCCCCAGCGTGCCGTCCCCGCGCACCACGCGATGACAGGGAATCAGGATCGCGACGGGATTGGTGGCGCAGGCGTGCCCGACGGCGCGCGCCGCCTTGGGGGCGCCGACGATGCGCGCGATCTCCTGGTAGGTGCGGGTCTCGCCGTAGGGGATGGCGCGCAGCGCCTCCCAGACGCGCTGCTGGAATGCCGTGGCCCGGATGTCCAGCGGCAGGTCCAGCCGGGTCTCCTTCCCCGAGAGATGGTTCACGATCGCCCGCACCCAGCGCCCGAGCGCGGCCTCGTCCCGCTTGAGCTCGGCGGCCGGGAATTCCTCGCGGAGCGCCCGCGCCAGCGACGCATCCTCGCCGCCGATCTTGAGGCTGCACACGCCGCGATCGGTGGCCGCCACCAGCAGAGCCCCGATCGGCGACTTGGCCACCGTGTAGGCGATCTTCGCGCCGGCTCCCCCCGCGCGGTAGTCGCCGGGCGTCATCCCCAGCGCCTCGGGGGAACGCTCGTAGAGGCGGCTGCTCGATCCGTATCCCGCTTCCGTCATGGCCATCGTGACCGGCTCCTTTCGGCGCAGCCGTTCCTTGAGCGCCGTGAGGCGCACCGCGTCCGCGTACTGGCGCGGCGAGATGCCCGTGGCGCTCCGGAACGTGCGCTGCAGATGATGGGGCGACATCCGCGCGACCCGCGCGAGCGCCTCCAGGGTGACGCGCTCCTCGGCCGCCCGCTCCTCGATGTGGGCGCAGACTCGGCGGACCAGCCCCGCGTGCGGATGGGGCGCGGTGTCCCGGGGCCGGCATCGCTTGCAGGAGCGGAACCCCGCGTGCTCCGCCGCGTCGGCGTCGGGGAAGAACACGACCTGGTTCTTCCGCGGCTTTCGCGCCGGGCAGGAGGGGCGGCAGTAGATGCCGGTGGATCGGACGCCGAAGACGAAGCGTCCGTCCTGGCGCGCGTCGCGCGCGAGAACGGCGCGCCAGCGCGGGTCGGCGCCGGGGCGCGGCTCGAGGTCGGAGGGTGCGTGGGACATCGCGAGTTCGTTCATGTCGGAAACGATAGGGCCGCCCGCCGAAGCGCACTATCCGAAGCTTGCGGGGGTACCTCCCTCAGGGCCGGTAGCGGGCCGCGTACACCCCCAGGCACCGGTCCTGCACGACCTGGATTCCCGCCGCCGCCAGCTTCGCCGCGGCCTCGTCGTTCCGGATCCCGCTCTGCATCCAGAACACCTTGGGGCGCCGCTCGGGCGGGAGCGCGAGAACCTCGTCGGCGTGCGGCGGGACATCCTCGGAGCGGCGGAAGACGTTCACCAGATCGAACGTCCCTGGAACGGAGGCCAGGTCGGGGTAGGCCCTGAGCCCCTGCGAGGACTCGATCCGCGGGTTCACCGGGACGACCTCCATCCCCGTCTCGCGGCACATCTCGGGGATGGTGTACGCCGGCCGGTCCGAGCGCTGCTCGTCCACCATGCCGATCACGGCCACGCGCTTCGCGCCGCGCACGATGGCGGCCAGCTCGTTCTCACTGGTGATCGCATCGGCCATCAGAAGTATCCTCCAAGCATGATGACCGCCGGAGTCGAGTTGATCGCAAATCCGTGTCCGCTGGACTCGTGGATCCGAATCTCGGACGGGTTGACGCCGTCACTCGAAACCTGACGAGATACGCTGTGCGGCTCCGAGTACAGGAATGCCACTCCCCATCGGGCGCCGAGACTGAATCGGCGCGAAAAGAACCACTCGAGACCGGCTCCCAGATCACTACCGACGCCCCACGTTCTTCCCTCCGAGTGATACGCGGAGATCCCCGAACTCCTGGTGTCACGCGTCGTGCTGCTCTGGGACGACCACTCCTGGCGCACGGTGGGTCCGGCAAAGCCGAACAACCC
>DATJEJ010000300.1:0-11969 GCA_035496795.1 Candidatus Omnitrophota bacterium | reverse complement strand
CGGAGCTGACCGGACCGGAGCAGGCGGTCTGGCTCCGCCGCCTCTCCCGCGAGCACGACAACCTACGCGCGGCCCTGGTGACTTGGGAAGCGGAAGAGGGGCCGCCGGTGCGGGGGCTCATGCTGGCGGGCGCGCTCTGGCGCTTCTGGTGGACGCGCGGGAACTGGGCCGAAGGGCGCGCCCGCCTCGCCGCGCTGCTCCTGGCGACCGGCGACGAAGCGCCGGCAGAGCGCACCCGGGCGCTGCACGGAGCCGCCGTGCTGGCGCGGACCCAGGGGGAATACCGCGCGGCCGAGCGCATGCTGGAGGAGGCGCTCGCGCTGACCCGCGCCCGCGGCGACCGCGCGCTCACCGGATCGCTCGTCTTCGAGCTGGGGAACGTCGCCAACGAAGAGGCGGACTATGCTCTGGCCCGCTCCCTGTACGAAGAGGCGCTCGCGATCCGCCGCGAGCTGGGCGACCGGCGGGGGCTCTCGGCGACGCTGCACAACCTGGGGGTGATCGCCGCCGCGCTCGGCGACCTGGACGCGGCCGACCGCCTCTACCGGGAGGCGCTCGCGCTCCATCGCGAGCTGGGCAACCGGGCCTGGGAGGCCTACAGCCTGAATGGCCTGGGCGGCGTCGCGTTCTATCGCGGCGACCTGGAGGCCTCGGGCCGCTACCACGAGGAGGCGCTCCCCGTGCAGCGCGAGCTGGGAGACACCCGGGGGATCGCGTTCTCCTTGCGCGAGCTGGGCGAGGTCGCGACGGGGCGGGGGGACCTGGGCGCCGCGGCCGAGCGTCTTCGGGAGGCCCTCGCGATCTACCGCGACCTGGAGGACCGGCAGGGAATCGCCTCGACCCTGGAGGGGTTCGCGGTGCTGGCCGCGGCCCAGGGGCGCGGGGAGCGCGCGTACCGCCTGCTGGGCGCGGCCGGGGCGATCCGCGAGGCGATCCAGACTCCGATCTCGGGACCCGACGAGAGCCGCATGGAGCCGTTCCTGGCCCAGGCGCGGGAAGCGCTGGGGGAGCGGGTCTCCGCGGAGCTCGCGGAGGGCCGGAAGCTCGCCCTCGAGCCGGCCATGAAACTGGCCATGGAATCCATCTGAGCCCTTGAATTTGCCTCCGAGAAGGTCTATCCTCACGCGCTGTGCAGCCCTTGGGGGAAGGGCGGCCACTCCCCGGCAGAAACCACCCTCCATCGACTGTCTCCGACAACCCGCTCACGACACCCGAAAGCGAGGCTGGCCATGTCGCGCTCCCGATTTGCCTGGTTGCTCTCCATCGCGCTGCTCGGCATCCGAGCCGCGGCCCTTGCGTCGCCGGCCGCGCCCGGCGACACCCTGTCGACCGTCACGCTCTTCGCGAACTTCTCGACCGACGTGGTCGGGGCCGCGCCGAATCTCGCGCTCCCGGGCGCGCCGGCCGGCGATTTCCTGACGCTGAACGAAGCCTCGGGCACCGTGCGCGTGAACGCGTCGATCGACGGGCTCACCATGACCGCCCAGCTGAAGCAGCAGAGCGGCGCGGGCGGCGTCAGCCTGTGGGGCTGGCCCGCGGCTCCTCCCGCCGGCACCGAGAGGATTTCTCTGGGCTGGCGCTCGGTCGCGCAGGACGACAATCCCACCAACATCGTCGCGTGCACCGCGCGCGGCTCGAACGGGAACGTGATCGCGTCGGTGGAATACGGCTCGCACGGCTCGCTCACGTGGAACGCCACCGCGGGCGCTCCGCGGGCGCTCCCGGTCGTCTACCAGCAGAACCGGAACAACGCCTTCCGCCTCGACGTGAACCTGCTCGCGGGCACCGTGAGCCTCTCGATCGACGGCGTCGCCATCGCCGGCTTCCAGAACGTCCCGTTCGCCCAGCCGGCGACCGACGTCGCGCGTCTCGGGTTCGAGGCGGGCGGCACCGCGCCGCAGACCTTCGCGGTGGATGATCTCTACGCCGTGGCCTTCGCACGGACTCCCGATTCCGCGCCGGCCGTCACCGCTCCCGCGACGGCGAACGGCGCCGAGAACGCGCCGCTCACCGTCACGGCGACCGCGGCCGATCCCGACGGACAGCCGATCACTTCCTTCACCGCCTCGCCCCTTCCCGCGGGCGCGACGTTCACCGCGAATGCCTCGAACACGTCGGGGACGTTGGCGTGGACGCCGGACTTCACCCAGGCGGGCTCCTATGCCGTGACCTTCACCGCGAGCAACGCGCTCTCGGGCTCGGCGACCACCGCGATCACGATCGCCGACACCGACCGCGTTCCGGCCGTCTCGGCGCCGGCGTCCGCGGCCGTCGAGGAGCTGGGCCACATCGACGTGACGGTGTCCGCCTCCGATCCCGACGGCAACGCGATCGACGCGCTCACCGCCGACCTCTCGGCGCTCCCGGCCGGCCCCGCGGCCACCTTCACGGCCAGCGCGGACCATACCTCCGGCACGCTCTCCTGGACGCCGGGGCTGGGACAGGCGGGCGAGTATCCGGCGATCTTCAGCGCGACCGCGAACGGAGCCACGTCGTCGGCCACGACCGACCTGTTCGTCGCCAGCCTGGGCACGTCGGTGACGGGACGCTTCACGTGGACCCCGGAGGTGGGACAGGAAGGGAACTACACGGTCACCTTCACCGCGACCGACCTGGGCGGAACGTCCAGCCTTCCCGTGTCGCTGACCGTCCTTCCGGCGGGCGCGGCTCTGGCCGGCCCCCAGCGCGCGGCGGCGGCCCCCGGCGCCCTCGCGCCGCAGGCGCCGATGAAGGGCCCGATCATCAGCTACACCGGCTCGACGAGCACCAGCACCGGAACCACGCTCACCGGCACGACGACGGCCACGACCGATCCGTCGCTCCTGGCGCGGCGCCTCCTGCGCGCGCCTTCGACCGCCACCTCGTCCCAGGCGGCGCAGCAGGGAATCATCACGCTGACGGCCGACCTGAGCGGGCTGCCCGCGGGGAACGACGCGCAATTCATCGTGGACCGCGATCCGATCGTGAGCGCTCCGGCGCTGAAGCAGGGGGACGCGGGCCTGCCGCTGACGGTGCTCGTCGGCGCGGACGACCCCGACGCCGATCCGATCCTCACGCTCACGGCCGACTGGAGCGCGCTTCCTTCCGGGAACAACGCGACCTTCACGACCAACGCCTCGCACACGCTGGGCACGCTGGCGTGGACGCCGACGCTGGCCGATTCGGGGAGCTATACGGTCACGTTCCAGGCCACCAACCGGCTCGTCGGATCCGCCTCCACGGTGATCCACGTGCGCGGCGCCGCCCCGACGCGGGTCTTCACGGTCGGCGCGCGGAAGCTCAACCTGGGATCCGGAAAGCCGTACTACCAGCTGGCCATCGAGCCGATCGACGGGTCGTTCGACCTCATGGACGTCGACCTGACCTCGATCGTCCTGATCTCGCAGGGAACGGGAGCGGTCTCGCAGATCGGGACCGCCGCCAAGCCGGCGCCGTCGGTTGGAGACGCGGACAACAACAAGATCGAGGACATGACGCTGTACTTCACCAAGACCGACCTGCGCCAGCTCTTCAGCCTGCTGCGCGGGAGCGTCTCGGTGCCGGTCGCGATCCAGGGGAATCTCCTCACCGGAGGACGCTTCCGCGGGTCGGTCTCGATCGACGTGAACGCGGGCGGCGGAAAGCTCGCGGCGACCGTCATCCCGAACCCGCTCAATCCGCAAGCGGTGCTGCGCTTCGTCACGTCCCGCTCCGGCCCGGTCTCGGTCCGGCTCTACGACGTGTCGGGGCGCATGGTGCGCGAGCTCTTGCCGCGGGGCCCGCTGGCCTCGGGCGAGCACCAGATCACCATCCGGGGGGAGGATGCCTCCGGGCGGCGGCTCGCTTCGGGCGTCTACTTCTACCGCATCGAGGCGGCGGAAGGGACGACCGAGGGGCGCGTCGCGGTCGTGAAATAAGGGAGACCGCGGCCCCGCGCGGGGCTATCGTGTGCGCGTGGACGAGCGGCGGTTCCCGCGATCCTTCGAGTCCCTGGACGGGATCTTCGGCCTGATCGCCGAGTTCCTGCGGGCCGAGGGGCTGGACGCGGCGCACGCCTTCGACCTGGACCTGATGGCGGAGGAGCTCTTCACGAACATGGTGAAGTACGGCAACGGCGCGGAGCCGATCGCGATCGGCATCGCGCGCGACGGGGACGCGGTCGTCCTGGTGCTGCGCGACTTTGGAGCGCCGCCGTGGGACGTCACGCGTCCCCGCGCTCTCCCCAACGCCCCGATCGAGCAGCGCCGGGCCGGCGGGCTTGGGCTGCATCTCGTGCAGCGGCTGGCCGACCGGCTGGAGTACCACCACGACGGGCATTCCGGAACGGTGACCGTCCGGAAGCGGGTCGCCACCTGATGTTCGAGGTCCGGTTCGAAGGCGAGGACCGGGTCCGGCTGGTGGGCCGCCTGGACGCCGCCCAGGCGGACGCCGCGCTGGCCGCGCTGGGCCGCCTGCAGGGGGCCTCCGTGGCCGATTTCTCCGAGCTCGAATACATCTCCAGCGCCGGGATCGGCGTCATCCTCGAGACCTACAAGCGCCTCCACCAGGGGGGCCATACGTTCCTGCTCACCAACCTCAGTCCGCGGATCCGCAGCATCTTCGGCTACGCGGGACTCGACCGCGTGCTTCGCATTGAGTAGCCGACTCGCCCTGGAATCACGTCAACTTCCGGCCTCGGGCCGTGTAGGTATGGATGGAGCGCGGGAAGCGGATCTGATCCGGCGGTCGCTGGACGGAGACGCCGACGCCTACGGCGAGCTGGTCGCCGCGCATCAGCGGGTCCTGTTCAACGTGGCGCTCCGCATGACCCGAAACCGGGAGGACGCGCAGGATGTCACGCAGATCGCGTTCATCAAGGCGTACCAGAAGCTTGCGACCTTCGACCGGAGCCGGAAATTCTTCAGCTGGGTCTACCGGATCTTGTGGAACGAGACCTTGAACCTGGTGCAGCGACGTCCGCGCCACGAGGCGCTGGACGAGGAGACGCCGGCGGCGCAGTCGTCGCCGGAGCGGGAGTCGGAGGAGCGCGATACCAGCGCTCGCGTCCACGAGGCCATCGAAGAGCTGCCTCCCGACTACCGGCAGGTGATCCTGCTGCGGCACTTCGCGCAGCTCTCCTATCAGGAGATGAGCCGGGTGATCGAGCTTCCCGAGAAGACCGTGAAATCGCGCCTGTTCACGGCGCGGAGGCTTCTCGGGTCGATCCTGGAACGGAAAGGAGTCGCGCTGACATGAAGCCGCGCGCCGAAGGCGAGAACGAAAGCGACGAAGCGGTCGCCCGCATCCTGGACCGTGTCACGTTGGAGGATCCGCCGGCGGACCTCAGGCAGAACGTCATCCGCGCCATCGGGACCCGTCCGGAGCCGGCCCGCCAGGGCTGGTTCGAGACCTTTCGCGCGGAGTTCCGCCAGCGGCTCTTCCCACGAGTGATTCCGTTCGCGGCGGGCGCCGCGGCGGGCGTGATCGTCTTCGCCCTGGCTTCGGGGAGTGGCCTGTGGCGAGGCACCGGCAGCATGCCGTCCGACGGCGCGATGGCGCCCCTCGTTGGGGGAACCGGCAGCGTCGCCGGCGGCAAGGCCGGAGCCAAGGTGGACGACCAGAGCTTCGAGCTGGGCCGGGCGAACGTCCGGTTCGAAGTGCTCCGGTCGAACGATCGGGCGGTGGTGGCCGTGCAGGCCGACGCCGCCGACCCGGTCCTGGTCACGGTCCAGCTCCCCCCGGGCGTGTTCCGGGTCGAGCGCCTCGTGACCGTCCCCTCGTCCCGGGGCGGGGTGGAGTACGGGCCCGGCTGGGTCCGCATTCGTCAGTCCGGACGGGACCGTGCGGAAATCGGGCTCGTCGTGGACTCGAGTGCCGGTGACGCCCCGATCCGTATCGCGATCGAAGCTTCGGGGGGGACGGTCCGAGGCGCGCTCCGGGCGAGCGCCGCACCTCCTACCGACGGCCTGGCGGGGCCGAAAACGAACTGATCCGCTTTTTTCGCAGCACGCGCCAACTTTCCGGCGCGATGGGTGTCTTGCATGCGAACGGCCGGCGCGACAAGGTGACGGCGGTTCGCGAGAGGAGGGAGGTCCTATGAACGGTAAACGCTGGATCGTCGTCGCGGGTCTCGCGGTAGCGGCCGGGGTGGGCATCGCGGCCATGAACGGACTGATCCCGCCTCGCTCGGGCGTGGAAGGAACGATCGCCGGAGCCAAGCGGTACCAAGTGGAGCAGATTTCGGACAAGGACGTGGGATTGTCCGATCCGGCCGTCCAGGCGTTCCTCCAGAGCGACCTGTTCCACAAGATCTCGACGGACCCGAATTTCGGTAAGACCATCCTGGTACCGGCCGAGAACGGCAAGCTGGTGCTGGTGCCGACCGAGAACGGGAAGCTCACGCTGGTCCCGACGGAGAACGGCAAGGCGGTCCTGGTGGCCGTCGAGAATGGCAAGACGGTGCGGGTGCCGACGGAGAACGGCAAGCTCATCCTGGTCCCGACCGAGAACGGCAAGGCGATCCTGGTGCCGGCCGAGAACGGCAAGACCGTGAAGGTGCCGACCGAGAACGGCAAGACCATCCTGGTCCCGACGGAGAACGGCAAGACGATCCTCGTCCCGACCGAGAACGGCAAGACGGTCCTGGTGCCGACCGAGAACGGCAAGACGATCCTGGTGCCGACCGAGAACGGCAAGACGGTGCGGGTACCGACCGAGAACGGCAAGTTCGTCCTGGTCCCGACCGAGAACGGCAAGACGATCCTGGTCCCGACCGAGAACGGCAAGACGGTGAAGGTGCCGACCGAGAACGGCAAGACGACGCTGGTGCCGACCGAGAACGGCAGGACGGTGAACGTGCCGACCGAGAACGGCCACTAGACCAGGCTCGATGCACCGGATTCCGTGACGCAAAACGGGCTCAAATCGCCCGAGAAGATCAAGCGGGGAGGCCTCGTGGGGGGGGCCTCCTCGTTCGTTTGCCCGCGGGAGCGCGCGCGAAGCGCGCGGCGGTGGTGGGCCGGGGCCCTCGCGGCCCTTCTCCTCGCGACCGGACCCACGCCCGCTCGCGCCCAGCTCAAGGTCCTCGAGACCGACGACCTGAGGCTCGTCTATCCCGCGCCCGCCCTCTCGTTCCTCGCCCCCTACGCCGCGCGCTGCTTCGAGAACTCGATCCGCTTCCACGAGCGCCTCTTCGACTACCGGCCCACCGAGAAGGTGAACGTGGTTCTCGACGACGCCTCCGATTTCGGGAACGCGGGGGTCGGGGTGACGCCGCGGAACATCATGGTCGTCCACATCGCGCCCGTGAACTTCGTCTACGAGACGGGGCCCTCGAACGAGCGGATCAACTTCACGATGAACCACGAGGGGGTCCATGTCGCCGCGCTGGATCAGGCGGCGGGGATGGACCGCTTCTTCCGCGGCGTGTTCGCCGGCAAGGTGCGCGACACGTCGCGCCACCCCGAGTCGGTGCTCTACTCGTTCCTCACGACGCCGCGCCGCGCGGCGCCGCGCTGGTACCACGAAGGGGCCGCGGTCTTCCTGGAGACCTGGATGGCCGGCGGGCTGGGGCGGGCGCAGGGTCCGTACGACGAGATGGTCTTCCGCGCGATGACGAAGGACGGAAGCCGCTTCTACGACCCGCTGGGGCTGGAGTCGGAAGGGGCGAAGGTGGACTTCCAGGTGGGGGTGAACTCCTACCTGTACGGCACGCGGTTCATGACCTACCTCGCGTACGAGTACGGCCCGGAGTCGCTGATGACGTGGATCGCGCGCCGCCCGGGATCGCACCGCTGGTTCGCGGGGCAGTTCCACGCGGTCTACGGGCGATCGCTGAACGAGGAGTGGCGGCGCTGGATCGCCTGGGAGCGGCGCTTCCAGAGCGCCAATCTCGACTCGATCCGGCTCCATCCGGTCACGGGGTACCGCGACCTCTCCGACCGGCCGCTCGGCTCCGTCTCGCGCGCCTTCGTGGACCCCGCGTCGCGCTCCCTGATCGCCGCGGCCTACTATCCCGGGGCGCCGGCGTCGCTCGTGGCGGTGCCCCTGCCCGGCGCCGAGGATGCCCCCGCGGCCATCGCGGGCGCCGGCCCCGAGGCCGGCGGGGGGACGCAGGCCCCACCCCCGTCGGGGCCGCCGCGGCGGCTCCTCGAGGTCAAGGGCCCCGCGCTCTACTTCGTTTCCTCGCTGGCGTTCGATCCGGAGAGCCGCACCATCTTCTACACGGCCGACAACAACGAGTGGCGCGACCTCTGCGCCTACGACCTGCGCACGAAGAAGAGCCGCGTCCTCCAGAAGGACGCGCGGGTCGGAGACCTGGCGTGGGACGCGAAGGAGGGCACCCTCTGGGGGATCCGCCACTTCAACGGCGTCTCGACCCTGGTGCGCATGCTGCGGCCGTACACCGACTACGCCCAGGTCGCCGTCTTTCCGTTCGGCCGCGATCTCTACGACATCGACATCTCGCCCGACGGGAAGCTGCTCGCCGGCTCCGTGGCCGAGATCAGCGGGCGGCAGACGCTCCGCCTCTGGCAGACCGATTCGCTGATCGCCGGCGATACCGCGTCGGTGGCGCTCTACGACTTCGGCGCATCGATCCCCGCCGGGTTCGTCTTCTCCCCGGACAGCCGGCGCCTGTACGGGAGCTCCTACTACACCGGCGTGTCGAACATCTTCCGCTACGATTTCGACGGCGATTCGATGAGCGTGGTGACCAATGCCGAGACCGGCTTCTTCCGCCCCATTCCGCTCGGCGGCGATTCGCTCATCGTGTTCCGCTATGCGGGCGGGGGCTTCGTCCCCGCCGCGATCGAGGGGCGCCCGCTGCAGGACGTCAGCGCGATCACGTTCCTGGGGCAGGCGCTCACGGAACGGCGCCCGCTGGTGACGACGTGGCGCGTGCCGCCTCCCTCGGCGGTGCCGCTCGACTCGCTGATCCGCAAGGAAGGCATCTACCGCGCCGGGTCCTACCTGGGGCTCGCCTCCATCTATCCGATCGTCGAGGGGTACAAGGACTACACGGCGGCGGGAGTCCAGGCCATCGTCTCCGATCCGCTCGGTCTGGACGCGATCGACCTCTCGCTATCCTACGCGCCTTCGCGCGGGCTGCCGGCCGACGAGCGCTGGCACGCGGCGCTGGGCGCGGCGCGCGCTCCCTGGAGGCTGGAGGCTCGCTGGAACGGCGCCTCCTTCTACGATCTGGGCGGGCCGACCAAGGTGAGCCGGAAAGGGTACGGCGGCACGCTGGGGTACGCGCGCACCCTGATGGAGGACGCGCCGAAGTCGCTGGATCTCGACGCGGCCCTGAGCGGGTGGGGCGGGCTGGAGCGCCTGCCGGACTACCAGAACGTCTCGACGTCGCCGGGATTCGACAAGCTTCTCTCCGGCTCCGCGGGCCTCCGCTTCCGGAACGTGCGCAGCTCGATCGGCTCGGTCGACTACGAGCGCGGATGGCGCGGATCGCTGACGGCCGCGAACGACGGCGTCCGATTCGTCCGCGGGGGACACGCCGCGTGGCGCGGATTTCCCCGCGCGGAGGGAACGCTGGATCTGGGGGTGCCGCTCCCGGCGCCGCACGCCTCGGTCTGGCTCCGCTCGGCGGCCGGCTTCTCGCCGGGGGATCGGGAGGAGCCGTTCGCGAACTTCTACTTCGGCGGGTTCGGGAACAACGTGATCGACTACCACGACCCCAAGCGCTACCGGGAAGCCGAGGCGTTCCCGGGCGCCGATCTGAACGCGATCGCCGGACGGAACTACGCGAAGACCACGCTGGACCTGAACCTCCCTCCGCTGCGCTTCCGGCGGGCGGGGTCGCTCGCGCTCTACGCCACCTGGCTCCGCGCGTCGCTCTTCGCCGGGGGACTCGTGACGAACCTGGACGACGCCGCCTCCCGCACGACGGCCGCGGACGTGGGCATCCAGGCCGATCTCCGGCTCCAGCTCTTCACCGTGTCGCCGCTCACGCTGTCGGCGGGCTACGCGCGGGCGTTCGTGCGCGGCGGGCCCAGCGACGACGAGTGGATGGTCTCGCTGAAGATCCTGTGAGAAGCATCCGGTGACGGCGCTCTTCGGCCTGGGCGCGGGCATCCTCCCGGTCCTGCTCTTCCTCATCGCCCTCCTCCTGCTCGACAGCTACAAGCTGACCGGGCGCCGCGCCGTCCTGCGATCGATCGGCTGGGGGGTGGTCGCCGCCGGCATCGCCTACGTCGTGAACGCGGGACTCCTGCGCGCGGGGCTCGACCCCACCCTCCTGCGCCGCTACGCCGCGCCGGTCGTCGAGGAGTCGCTCAAGGCGGCCCTGCTCGTGGTGCTGATCCGCCGCGGGCGCATCGGCTTCCTGGTGGACGCGGCGATCCATGGCTTCGCCGCCGGCGCGGGATTCGCGCTGGTCGAGAACGCCTATTACGCCGGCGCGGGCGCCTCGGGCGCCGGGGTCTGGATCGCGCGCGGGCTGGGGACCGCCGTGATGCACGGCTCGGCGACCGCGATCGCGGGCATCCTCGCGAAGAGCCTCACGGAGCGGCGCGGCGTCTCGCTCCGGTGGTTCCTCCCGGGGCTTATCGCGGCGATCGTGCTGCACTCCCTCTGGAACCACGTGGTGCTGAACCCCCTGGTCTCCGCGGCGCTCCTCGTCGCGACGATGCCGCTGGTCGTGGCCTTCGTCTTCGAGCGGAGCGAGCGCGCGACCGAGGCCTGGCTGGGGGAGGGGCTGGACGGCGAAGTGGAGCTCCTGGAGCTGATCGCGAGCGGGGAGTTCCGCCACACGCACGCGGGGGAATACCTCGAATCGCTGCGCCTCCGCTTCCCGGGGCCGGTCGTGGCCGACATGCTCTGCTGGCTCCAGATCCACCTGGAGCTGGGCCTTCGCGCGAAAGGGGTCCTGCTGGCGCGCGCGGCGGGGATCGATCTCCCGGTGGATCCCGCGGTGCACGCCGCGTTCGTCGAGATGAGATTCCTCGAGCGGTCGATCGGCCCGACGGGGAAGCTCGCGATGCTGCCGCTCTGGCGGGGGAGCGGCCGCGACCTCTGGCAGCTCCAGATTCTGGCCGAGCGGCGCTAGGCGCCACCCGGCGCTAGAGGATCTGCTTGCCGAAGAGGCTGAGCGCCAGCTCGACGGCCAGGGCGCCGGTCGAGTTCCGCGTGTCGAGCACCGGATTCACCTCGACGAAATCGGCCGCCACGACGAGCCCGCTCTCGCAGAGGAGCTCCATGGCGAGGTGCGCTTCGCGATAGGTGATGCCGCCCGGCACCGGCGTGCCGATCCCGGGCGCCTCCTCGGGATCGAGCACGTCCAGGTCGAACGAGAGATGGATCCCTCCCGTCCCCGAGCCGGCGATCCGGATCGCCTCGCCCACCACGGTCTTCATGCCGCGCTCATCCACGTCGCGGATCGTGAACACCGCGACGCCGGAGTCGCGGAGCATCTCCCGCTCGCCGGGGTCGAGATCGCGCACGCCGATCACCACGGCGTGCTGCGGCTTGACCTTCGGCGCGCGCCCGCCCAGACGCACCAGCTCCGAGTCGCCCTGGCCCAGGAGGACGGCGAGCGACATGCCGTGGATGTTTCCGGAAGGGGTCGTGAGCGGGGTGTTGCAGTCGCCGTGGGCGTCGAACCAGATCAGTCCGACCGGCTGGGAGCGGATGTCGAAATGGTTCGAGGTCCCGGAGACCGATCCGATGGCGATCGAGTGGTCGCCGCCCAGGACGAGCGGCGTGCGCCCGGCGCCGTGGATCCGCTCCACCTCGATCCGCAGCGATTCGCACGCGGCCAGGATGGCCGCCTTGTAGCGGAGGACCCCGGCGCCCACCTCCAGCGTCTCGGGGATCATCACGTCCACGTCGCCGTGGTCGGAGACGCTGTGTCCCAGCGCTTCCAGGCGGGTCTCGAGGTCGGCGATGCGGATGGCCGAGGGGCCCATGTCCACGCCGCGGCGTCCCGCGCCCAAATCCACGGGCGCGCCGATGATCTCGATGGAGGCCGGCTTGAAGCTCATGACGAACGGGCTAGTGGC
>DATJEJ010000299.1:0-9325 GCA_035496795.1 Candidatus Omnitrophota bacterium | reverse complement strand
TGTCCAGGTAGGCCACCAGCCCCTCGAGGTCCTCCGCGGAGAAGCGCGCGAGCAGCTCGGGGGGGTTCTTCACGTTGGCGCGGCCGTTGTCCAGCTGCCGCGGGACCTGGCGGAGCCGCGCGATCACCGCCCGGAGGCGCGTCTTGGGAGGCGCGAAGTTCCGCGCGATCAGGTTCCCGATCGCCCAGCCATAGCCGTAGGTGCCCGGATCCTTCTCCCAGTCGCGAAGCTCGGTCATGCGGAAGAGGCGGCCGTTGAGATCGCCGGCGAAGAGGTCGTAGTCGATCCGCGCGTCGGCGTCGAGCTTCGCCTTGTCGATCGCCTCGAGCGCGGTGATCGTGCGGCGCATGGAGGCCGCCTCGGCGTCGATCTCGGCTTTCGACGTGTTCTCGAGCCGCGTGTCGAAGTCGTGGACGCCCATGTACGTGGCGTACGACGGATTGGCGGCGAACCGCTCCCGCATCGACTGTTCGAGGAGCTTCTCGAAGCGGACCTGCTCGGCGCCGGGCGTTCCGCGCCTGGCCGCCTTGGAGGGCTTGGCGGCATGCGTGGCCTCGGCGCGCGCGCCGGAGAGCGGCGCGGCGAGGAGAAGGAGCAGAGCCGCGAGGGACGGGACGAACGAACGGCGGATCATGACGGGCCTCCGGAACTAGGGTCGCCCGGGGCGCGCGTCCGCGGCCGGGGCCTGCTGAAGATCATCTGCATCGAGACGACGACCAGGAACACCGCGAACATCCGCGCGAGCGAGCGCCCTCCGATGCCCTGCGCCAGCACCGCGCCGACCAGTCCGCCGAGCGCTCCGCCGGCCAGAAGCCCCGGAAGGAGCTTTGCCGGCAGCTTTCCCCCGCGCGCGTAGGTGACCACGCCGACCAGCCCCACGGGCACGATCAGCAGGAGCGAGAGTCCCTGCGCGGCGTGCTGCGGCATCCGCTGCACCAGGGTGAGCACGGGGACCAGGATCGTGCCTCCGCCGATTCCCAGCAGTCCGGCCAGGAACCCGACGCCCAGCCCCAGGCCCACCTCGAACGGCCACGGCCAGGGCATCGCCGCTCCCGCCGGAACGGGAGGCGCGACGAGGATCCGGATCGCGGTCGCGAGGACGGCGATCCCGAACGCGCGGCGCAGCCAGAGCCCGCTCATCCGCGCGGCGGTGCGCGCGCCGGCCACCACGCCGGGCAGCGCTCCCGCGGCCAGGAGCGCCGCCAGTCCCAGGTCCAGCCGCTCCCGCGCCAGGTACGGCACGACCGCGACCGCCGCGGTCGCGATGATGAACGCCAGCGAGACCGCCTGCGCCTCGTGCTGCGGCTCGCGCATGACATGGACCAGGAGAGGCACCAGGAGGATACCTCCTCCCACGCCCATCATCCCGCCCAGAGCGCCGGCGGCCGCGCCGAGCGAAGCCGTCAGCAACAGCGGATGCCGTATCATGACGTTCGGATGGCTAACCTAGCACAGGCCGGCCCCAGGCTCGGCTGATGTTCTTTCTCGAGCGGCACCGGACCCGCCCGCGCGTCTACTGGACGCTCGGGTTCATCGGGGCGCTGGTGCTCGTCATCAACGGCACCGTCTTCTACTCGATCCGCACCTCCCAGGCGATGCTGGACGTGGAGCTGGGCAAGCGCCTGGAGGGCACCGCCCAGATCGCGGCCCTCCTCGTTCGGCCCGAGCAGATCCGGGCGCTGGGCGCGGCGGTTCGGGACTCGGCGGCCGCCGCGCAGGACTCGGTCACCGATTTCGTCGTCCAGATGGACGCGATCGAGGCGTCCGACAAGGTGCGCGCCGCGTGGAGCCGCCTGGCCGAGGGAGCCGAGGCCTCGAACGTCCTCCTGGTCGACCGGTCCTCCCATGTGCTGCTGCGCCTCAAGGAACCGTTCGGCTTCGAGCGCGACGTGCTCACGCTGGACCCCGCGTCGCTCGCGACCGCGCTCATCGGCGAGCCCTCCCACTCGCCGCTCTACGAGAAGGACCGCCAGTACCTCCGCTCGGGCTATGCCCCGGTCGTGGACGAGGACGGCCAGGTGCTGGGCGCCGTCGTGGTGGAGGGAGGATCCCGCGCCTTCCGGCCGCTCGAGGCGATCCGGACGTCCCTGTTCGGGGCCGCCCTGTTCGCCTCGCTCCTCATCGTCCTGATCTGGGCGGGGTATCAGCGGACGGTGGGGCACCTGAACCGGATCGAGGAGAACCTGCGGCACACCGACCTCCTCGCTTCGGTGGGGCAGGTGGCCGCGGGGGTCGCGCACGAGATTCGCAATCCGCTCGCCGTGCTCCGGGGCGCCTCCCAGCGCCTCCAGAAGTACGAAAACCTGAACCAGGCGCAGCGGGCGGAGTTATTGGCAATGATCGACGAGGAGGTGAGCCGGATGGGCACGGTGGTCCAGAACTTCCTCGATCTCTCCCGGCGTCCCAAGGGAGAGTCGGTGGACTTCGAGCTCCGGCCGGTGCTGGAGCGCTCCCTGGACATCCTTCGCGTGGAGCTGGACCGGTCCAAGGTGTCGCTGGAGTACGAGTGGGACGCCCCCGAGATGATGGTCGAGGGAGATCCCCTGGCGATGCACCACGTGTTCCTGAACCTGGCCCTGAACGCTCGCGACGTCATGAAAGACGGCGGACGGCTGCGCGTCCGGGTACAGGGCAAGAAAGGGGAAGCCCGCATTCAGTTTGAAGATACCGGTCCCGGGGTCCCCAAGGCGATCCGGAGCAAGATCTTCGAGCCGTTCTACACGACCCGGGCGACCGGGACCGGCCTGGGGCTCGCGTTCGTGGATCGGATCCTCACGGAGCACGGCGGATCGGTTACAGTTGGGAGCGCCCCGTCGGGGGGCGCCCTGTTCGAAATTCGTCTTCCGGCCGAGGCCCTGTAGCTGATGGCGCAACGCACCCTGGAACGCATCCTGGTCGCCGAGGACAAGGAGAACCTCTGCCGCCTCATCGAGGCGACCCTCTCCGAGGCCGGCTACGACGTGGCCGTCGCGCTCGGGGGCGACGCCGCCATCCACGAGCTCCAGGCCCGTCCCTTCGATCTCGTCGTCTCCGACATGCGGATGCCCGGCGCCAGCGGCGCCGAGGTGTTCCGGCATGCGCGCTCCCTGGCCGGGCAGCCCGACGTGATCCTCATGACCGCGTTCGGCGACGCGCGCGAGGCGGTCCAGATGATGAAGGAGGGGGCGGCCGACTACATCCTGAAGGACAACCTTCTGGAAGAGCTGCCGGTCCGCGTGCGCCAGGTGCTGGACCACCGGAAGCTCCGCCAGGAATCCACGGTGCTGCGCGGCCGGATCGAAAGCCTTCAGGAGCAGATCCACCTTCACCGCTTCGAGACGATCGTGGGGTCGAGTCCCGCGATTCGCGAGGCGCTGAACCTGGCGCAGCGCGTGGCTCCCACGGACGCGAGCGTCCTCCTCACGGGCGAGAGCGGCACCGGGAAGGAGGTCTATGCGCAGGCGATCCACGCGGCCAGTCATCGCTGCGAGGCTCCCTTCATCCCCGTGAACTGCGGCGCGCTTCCCGAGACCCTCCTCGAGTCGGAGCTGTTCGGCCACGAGCGGGGCGCTTTCACCGGTGCCATCCGGACCAAGCCGGGCCGCTTCGAGATGGCCGACGGCGGGACGGTCTTCCTGGACGAGATCGGCGAGCTGCCCCAGAGCATCCAGGTCAAGCTGCTGCGCTTTTTGCAAGACCACATCTACGTTCGCGTCGGGGGCGAGGAGATGCGCCGCGCCGACGTGCGCATCCTGGCCGCGACGAACCGGAATCTCGAGGACATGATCCACGACGGACGCTTCCGCGAGGATCTCTACTACCGGCTGAACGTTTTTCCGATCCGCCTCGTCCCGCTGCGGGAGCGTCGCGAGGACATCCACCCGCTCGTGAACCATTTCCTGATCCACCAGGAGCGGACGCCCGACGCGCTCGCGTCGGAGGCCCTGGAATTCCTGGTGAACTACGACTACCCCGGGAACATCCGCGAGCTGCAGAACCTGATCGAGCGGGCCTGTATCCTGGCGGGGAAGGGGCCGATCCTTCGCTCCCACTTTCCGCAAGACCGCCCGCGCGCCGCCCACGACGGCGCCGACCTGCTCTCGATGGGCCTGAGCCTGGACCAGATGGAGCGGAAGATGATCCTCGAGGCCCTCGAGCGGGCGCAGGGGAACAAGACGAAGGCGGCTTCGCTCCTCGGCATCTCCCGCCGCGCGCTCTACTCGCGGATGGAGAGCCACGCCATCCCCATCGGCGCCGCCGAGCCCGAGCCGTCGGAGAGCTAACCCGGTCGCGCCCAGGGCGCGACCGGAACCCCTAGGCCTTACGCACACCCGCTCGCCGGACCGTTCCGTACAGAGGTAGGTACGTTCCAGTCCACGTGTCCCCGAAGCCCACGCGGCGTCCCCGTGCGCTCGACGCGCCGACCCCCCGGTAACCCCATCCTGTAAACGAACTTTTGCACCCGGCGCGGATTCGGATGCGGTAACCCTATGCATGGCGTGCCGTTTGCATCATTTGTGGGCGCCATGCCGGAACGAACGATGGATGCCGACCGAATAGCAAAGCCCTGACGAGAGGACCCATGCGCCGCGACCACGCCCGGATACTGCCTGCCCTTCTGGCTGCCGCGGCATTGTTGCTTCCGGCGCCGTCGTCGCTCTCGGCGGGTAGCACCGACGAGCTGTACGGCCCCTTTCTCCCCTCCGCCTCTTCGTTCGGACCCGTTCCCAAGACCCAGCCCCTCTCCGAGGGCGACCGTGTGGCGCGCGAGATCGTCCGCACGGATGCCATGATCGCCGGCCTGGAGGGCCGCGTGCGCCGGAGCGCCAGCGACAAGTCGCGCTCCGATCTGAGAAACGCACGGGAGCGCCAGACCGAGGCCCGAGAGGCGAGCGGGCAGAGCTTCTACGCCCGCGCCAACCGGCTCACCCTGGAGGCGCGCGCGTATCTGAAGAGCGCCCTGATCCAGGCGGGCCCGCCCGAGAGCGATCCCGAGGTCGTGGGACGCGCTCTGGAACAGACCGACGATGCGCTGGCCCGGGGGAAGGACATCGTGGAGGCCGCTTCCTTCTCGCGCCAGCGGCTCATGCTGAAGAGCCTTCAAGACCGGCAGGAGAACGCGCGTCGCCTCTACAAGAACGGCTACGTGCGGAGTGCCTACGGGGAGACGCGCGACGTGCGGAACGGCGTGGTCGACCTGCTCCGCCAGTGCGCGGACCTGCCGGTCTCGCGCGATACCGCGCGGCGCGCGCTGCGCCGGGCCGAGCGGGTCCTGGTCCAGACGAAGAAGGAGATGGGGTCGAGGCCCGCGTCGCGGGCGCTGCGCCTGGAGCGCGACGCCGAGCTGCAGCTGGCGCGGGCGCGGGATTCCTTCTCGAGGAACGCGTTCCGCGACACGCTGCTCCACTCGAAGCTGGTCGAGCGCCATCTGCAGCGCGCGATGGAAGCCAACCGGCTCGCGACCAACCAGAGCGACTGAGGCTCGCTACGAGGCCAGCCGGATCGCGGCCACCGTCACGTCGTCGGCGAGCTGGGCCGGGCCGCTGAACTCCTGGATGCGCGCGATCAGACGCTCGACCAGGGTCTCGGCGGCCAGGTCGCGGGAGGCCTGAAGGAACTCGACCAGCCGCTCCTCCCCGAACTCCTCGCCGAACTCCTCGCCCGCCTTCGCGGGAGCCCGCGCCTCCGTCACGCCGTCGCTGTAGGCGACCAGCAGATCTCCCGGATGAAGCGCGATCGTCCCCTCCTCGTACTCCGCCTCGGGGAACATGCCGAGCAGGAGCCCTCCCGCGTTCAGGGTCTCCATCGCTCCCGTGGCGGCGCGCAGGACGTAGGGCGGGTTGTGGCCGCCGTTCACGTAGTTCACCACGCCGCTTCGTGTGTCGATCCGCGCCACGAAGAGCGTGACGAAGCGGAGCCCGCGGACGCTGTGGTGGATGGAGCGGTTCAGACGCGCCATCACGTCGGCCAGGGGCCGCCCCGTCTCGACCTGCGCGCGCACCGAAGCCTGGAGGTTCATCATCAGCATCGCGGCCGCCATCCCCTTGCCGGCCACGTCGCCCAGTCCCAGGACCAGGCACCCATCCTCGGCGGGAATGAAGTCGAAGTAGTCGCCGCCCACGTCGAACGAGGGGATGTTCTTCCCGGCCACCACGACGATCCCTTCGCGGACCGGCTCGGGAGGCAGCAGGTTCTGCTGCATCGTCGCGGCGCGCCGGAGCTCCTCGGCCAGCCTTCCCGCGCGCTCCACCGCTTCGTACTGTTCCGTCTCGCGCACCTTGACCGCGGTGAGATGCGCGATCAGCGTGAGCAGCCGCAGGTCGCTCTCCTCGAACGGCGCCGGGGCGGCGACGTTGTCGACATAGATGAGTCCGAGCACACGGTCGTCGTGCCAGAGCGGGGCGCACATCGCCGAGTGAATCCGCTGCTGGATCACGCTCTGCTGCTCCCGGAAACGGGTGTCGCTCTGCGCGTCGCCCGTGAGGAGCGCCTGCTTCAGCTCGATCGCGGCCCGCGCGATGCTGCGGCTGACCACGATGTCGCCCTCGCTTCCGGCCGCCTGCTTCACCGCCTTGGCGACCAGCGCGTCGGAGTTCGGATCGCGCAGGAGGAGGGCGGTGCGGTCGGCGCGCAGCACGTCGCTCGCCAGCTCGACGACGAACGCGAAGAGCTCGTCCACGGTGCGATGGGCGAGAAGCGCCTGGCCCACCTTGTCGATGGCCCGGAGGAACGCGCCCACGCGCTCGGGCGCGAGGCCCGCGCCGAAGGAGCGGGTGTCCACGCCGGTCTCGAACTCCTCGACCTTGATCGAACGCAGGGTGGCGGGCACGGCCACGTCGGCGACGCGCGCCGTGACCTGGCTGCCGGTCGCGGAGAAGGCCACCTGGAAATTGCCCAGCTGGAGCACGTCGCCGGGGGTGAGCACCGAGGCCTTCTCGATGCGCCGGCCGTTCACCTTCGTGCCGTTCTTGCTCCCCTGGTCCTCCGCCCACCAGGAGCCCTCCCGGTAGAAGACGCGCGCGTGCTCGCGCGAGACCGAGGCGTCCGTCAGGACGACCGTGTTCTCGCGGGAGCGCCCGAGCGTGACGGCCGAGCCGGGGTCGAGCGAAACGCGCTCGCCTTCGGCACCGGCCCGACGGACGACAAGGTACTGGCCCTCTCCAGGCATGCGCGGTAGTCTCCTGCCTTCACCCCTCGGAATCAACACGGATCGGGAGGAATATGGCGCGCGACATCCGCACGATACGCGCCGCGGCGCTGGAAGCGCTCGGCAGTTTCCGTTTCCACGAATTCGCTCCCTTCGCCTGGATCCTCGCGGCGGAGCTGGCGGTTCTGATCCTCGCGATGAACCTGGGGACGGCGTGGGGCATGGCCTCCGCCGGATGGCTCTCCAGCCGCCTCACCGGCGACCGGGTCCTGCACTACCCGATCTTCTATGCGTTTCTGCCGACGTTGATGACCAACGTCGAGGCCGTGCTCTACGCGTTCGCGGGGAGCGTGCTGATCCCGCTCGCCCTGATCCGCGTCCTGCGCCCGATCGATCCGGCGGCTTTTCCGGCGGCGTCGACGGGTGCGCGGCTGAAGCAGGCGTTCTTCACCGTGCTGGTCGCGGCCGTGCTCTGCGAGGCGCTGATCCTGGGATGGCAGTTCGTCCTCAATCAGCCGGCGGTGCTGAAAGCCATCCGGGCCGTTCTCCGCAGCGGATTCGCCAGCTCGATCGGCGTGACCGTGCTGGGCATGCTCGTCGGCTATGCGCTCTGGACCCTCTTCGTCTACATCCCCGTATCGGCCGTGCAGCCGGGCCGGGGCTTCGGGGCCGCGTTCGGCGGAGGACTTCGCGAGGGGCTCGCGAACTTCTTCCCGACCTATCTCGTGGTGATCGGCCTCTCGCTCCCCGCCGCGGCGATCCTTCTCGTTCTACAAGTCATGGGCTCCTTCCTCGTGACCCAGATCCGCCCCGAGATCATCGGCGTGCTGATCGGCCTGTACGCGATCCTCAGCATGCTCGCGACGTTCTTCATCTACAGCGCGGCGGCGCGCTTCCACCAGGCCCGCCAGGCGGAGGCGGCATGAGCCCGCGCGGAACGCTCCGCCTGCTCCTCGTCGCGATCCTCGCGCTCACGGCCGGGTGCGGCACGGCCGAACGCCGCGCCGAGCGCTATCGCATCGAGCAGGCGATCTACCAGGCGAAGAAGGCGGAGACGGAGGCCTTCCTCGGGAGGAGCCGCCCCGACTCGGTCGGGCTGCTTCGGCTGCGGGACGGGTACGTCCGCGTCCGCGACGCGGCCCATCCTCCCTTCCTCAAGGGATCGGCGAAGGAGCAGGCGATCGGACGCGAAGCGCTCCAGCTGGTCGCCGCGGCGCAGTCGCAGGCCGCGCGCTTCGGGATGATGGCGGGCCGCCCCGACCTCGCGCTCCAGAGCGCGGAGTGGCTGGAGCAGCACGCCGAGGGCGATCCGATGACGATGCGCCAGGGCGACTTCGTCACAGCGGGCGCGCTCCGCGCCGTGGGCAAGGGGGAAGAGGCGATCGAGCGGATGCGCGGCATGCTTCGCCGGTACGAGCCGGTGCCCCCGCCGCCCGGGACCTCGCAGGAAGACGAGATCCTCGGCGTTCCGGAGATGATGGCGCAGGTGCGCCGCGAGATGGGGGACCAGGCCGGCGCGCTGCGGGAGCTGGACTACGGCAACGGCTACTACAAGGGTCTCCTCCAGAAGCCGCGCGAGCCGATGCTCGAGGCGCTGATCCGGGCGCGCATCGTCCGGAACGATCTGGAGCTGAACCGCGCGCCCGATGCGTTGGAGCAG
Source organism: Candidatus Omnitrophota bacterium (assembly GCA_035496795.1). Classification (GTDB taxonomy): domain Bacteria; phylum Eisenbacteria; class RBG-16-71-46; order SZUA-252; family SZUA-252; genus DASQJL01. The sequence goes on along the minus strand of DATJEJ010000299.1, from coordinate 539 downwards.
GTGACCGCGCTCGAGAAGCTCGTGGCGGCGCATCCCGATCTGAACGCGCTCACGCCCGAGCTGCGCTATTCGCGCGCCAAGATCCGGCTGATGACCAACAGCGCGGACGTCCAGGGGATCGCGATGCTCGAGCAGTTCGCGAAGGAGTATCCGCGGCACTCGCTCGCGCCGCGCGCGCTCTTCGACGCGGCGGTCTATCTCGAGAACGCGAAGCAATTCCCCGTCGCGCTCGCGCGCTATCGCGAAGTGGTCGCGCTCTACCCCCGCAATCTCGACGTCGCGCCCGTGTCGCTCTTCCGACAGGGCATGCTCGAGGAGCGGACCGGCGCGTGGGACGCCGCGAAGGCGACGCTCGAATCGATTCCGGTGAAGTATCCGCGCACGCAGGCCGCGGTCGAGGCGCCCTTCACGATCGCCATGCGCTACTACCAGCGAGGGGATCGCGAGGGGGCGAAGCTGGCCCTGGCCCGCGCCGTGACGGTCTACCAGGACATGATCGCCAAGGACTCGACTTCGACCCTGGCCCCTCTCTGTCGCTT
>DATJEJ010000298.1:0-2567 GCA_035496795.1 Candidatus Omnitrophota bacterium | reverse complement strand
GGAAGGTGCGCGAGACGCCGCGGCCGGCGACCTTGGACGCGGGCAGCCCGTCGATCGGGGATCCGTCGAGCAGGATCCTCCCCGACGTGGGCGCGTAGACGCCGGTGATCAGGTTGAAGACGGTGGTCTTCCCCGCTCCGTTGGGCCCGATCAGTCCCGCGAGCACTCCGGGCTCCAGCGCCAGGTCCAGCTCGGAGACCGCCTTGAGCCCTCCGAACGCGCAGGTGACGCGCTCCAGCGCAAGGACCGGTCCCCCGGCGGCCCGCCCCGGACGATCCCCACCCCGGCCCCTCAGGGCATGGCGCGGCGGCGCGATCACTTGGCCCCCGTGCCGCGCGCCTCGGGGGCGGGGTTCCGGAATCGCCCGAACCACCGCGGCAACGAGAACTCGCGGTGGCCCAGGATCCCCTGCGGCCGCGCGATCATGAGCACGATGAGGAGCGCGGAGTAGATGATCAGCCGGTCGGCGCTCGCGAACCGGAGTGCCTCGGGGAGCGCGGTGAGCAGGACGGCGCCGAGAATCGAGCCGGTCAGACTCCCCATTCCCCCCAGCACGACCATCACGATCACCTCGATCGACTTCATGAAGGTGAAGGAGTTGGTGTGGAGGTAGGTGTAGTGGGAGAAGAGCGCGCCCGCGGCGCCGGCGAAGAACGCCGAGATCACGAACGCCGTGACCTTGTAGCGCGTCGTGGGAACGCCCAGCGCCTCGGCGGCGATCTCGTCCTCACGGATCGCCAGCAGCGCGCGGCCGTGATAGGAGCGGATCAGGTTCCGGATCACCATGAACGTGACGATCGCGCCCGCGAGCACCCAGCCCAGGTTCGTCCGCTGCGGAATTCCCGCGAAACCGCGCGCCCCGCCGACCGCGTCGATGTTCAGGATCGCGACCCGGATGATCTCGCCGAAGCCGAGCGTGACGATGGCCAGATAGTCCCCCCGCAACCGCATCGAAGGGAGCCCCACGAGGAACCCGGCCACGGCCGCGAGGAGGCCGCCGATCAGGATCGCCACGAGAAAGAGCGCAGCAGCGGCGGCTCCCTCCGGGGCTCGTCCCCCGGCGAGCGCGGGGACCGCGTAGACGGTGAACGCCGCCGACGTGTAGGCGCCGACGGCCATGAACCCGGCGTGGCCGATCGAGAACTGCCCGGTGACGCCGTTGACCAGGTTCAGGCTGAGCGCCAGGATGACGTTCAGTCCCGATAGGACGAGGATGCGATAGAAGTAGGGGTTGATCGCGCCGGAGACGAACCGGTCGAGGAGGAAGGCGACCGCGAGGACCGCCGCGCCGAGAAGAAGGCGGCGGATCACGCTAGACCTTCTCCGCGACGTTCCGCCCCAGGATCCCGGCAGGCTTGATCAGTAGGACGAGGATCAGGATGACGAACGCGATCGCGTCCCGGAACGTGGACGAGATGTAGCCGACCACGAGGTACTCCGAGACCCCCATCAGCACGCCGCCGATCACCGCGCCCGGGATGCTCCCGATCCCGCCCAGCACCGCCGCCACGAACGCCTTCACCCCAGGCATGATTCCCATGAGGGGCTCGATCTTGGGATTGGTCAGCCCGACCAGCACGCCGGCCGCGGCAGCCAGGGCCGAGCCGATCGCAAAGGTGATCGTGATGATCCGGTTCACGGGAATGCCCATGAGAGACGCCGCGTCGCGGTGGAACGCGACCGCGCGCATCGCTTTCCCGGTCCGGGTTCGGGAGATGAAAAGGGTGAGCCCCACCATCAGCACCAGGGACACCACGACCACCGTGATCTGGTGATTCGTCACCATCACGCCGCCCCCGATGTCGATGTTGCGCGGGGCGATGAGCTGCGGGAAGAACTTGGGATCGGCTCCGAAGATCCGGATGCCGAGGTTCTCGAGCAGGAGCGAGACGCCGATCGCGGTGATCAGGGCGGTGAGCCGCGAGGAGCGGCGCACCGGACGATAGGCGAAGAACTCGATCAGGATCCCGAGCACCGCGCATGCGGCCATGGCGGTGAGGAGCACCACGACCGCGTAGGCGGGGGAGGGCGTAGCGCCCCCGGCGCCCAGGGCGCGGGCGGTGAAGTAGGCCGTGAAGGCCCCGACCATGTAGACGTCGCCGTGCGCGAAGTTGATGAGGCGCAGGATGCCGTAGACCATGGTGTAGCCGAGCGCGATCAGGGCGTAGATGCTGCCCCACGCGATCCCGTTGGCGAGCTGCTGGAATAGCTCCTGCACGAGGCCGCGCCGCCGGCCCTACGGCTCGACCGTGGCGACGAACTTGTAGTCGTGATTCTCGATCCCGATGAAGACCGCTGGCTTCACCGCGTTCCGCTTGGCGTCCAGCGTGATCCGGCCGGTCACCCCGGGATAGTCCTTGGTCGCCGCGATCAGGTCGCGGAGCTTGGCGCGCGCCGCCTTCTGCGTGTCGTTGCGCGGCCCCTTCAGCGCCTCGAAGGCCTTGGGATCCTCGTCATGCAGCTTCATCAGCGCCGCGGTGAGCACGCCGGCGGCGTCGTAGGCCAGCGCCGCGAGCCCGTCCGGCTTGGCGTTGTAGCGCTGCTGGTAGTCGGCCACGAACTTCTGC
>DATJEJ010000297.1:0-5103 GCA_035496795.1 Candidatus Omnitrophota bacterium | reverse complement strand
AACGTGGGCTCTGCAGATCCAGACCCCTTTACTTTCTCAAATCCTCCAGCTTGATCGCGATCGAATCGTTCATTCTCAAGAGCTCGTCCAGCGCCTCGCCGTGAGACCGCGCCGCGGGGCCGTGCCGGGTACGGTCGGGCTCGAGGAAGGGCCAGAGCGGCTTCCGGACCTCGGGCGGGAGGACGGTCTCGAGATATTCGAGCGCCGTGCCGCGCAGGAGCGGGTCGCCGGTGTGGAGCGCGCGGAACGCGATCCGGAGCGGCTTTCGGGGCAGCACCAGCGCGAACAGCGTGAAGACGTGCTCCAGGCTGCGGTCGGCCCGGTCGCGCACCAGCTCGTCCATGACGGGCGACCACGCCTCGTCGTCCGTCCGGTCGAGCAGCCCGCGGCTCTCCCACGCCGCCGCCGAGACCTCCACCTCGCGGCGCACGGCGCCGAACACGATGTCGGCCGGCACCGAGAGCGTGGGATCGAGCGAGTGGAGATGCGCCAGCGCGCGGCCCGACCGGTAGCGCACCTCGAAGCGACGGTCGGTCATGGAGAGGAGGAGCGCCTGGACGGAGCGCGGGTCGGCGATCGTCCCCAGGACCAGCGGCACGCGCCGGCGGATCGTGAAGTCGGAGTCGGAATCCAGGATCGGCTCGACCAGGGCGTCGATCGCGGCGGGGCCCACGCGGCGGAGCGCCGCGATCGCGTCCTGGGTGACGGGATCCCAGGCGAGGAGCGCGACGGCCTGCGGGAGGAGCGATTCGGTGATGGGACCCTCCCCGAGCGCGCCGCGGACGGTTTCGGGGTCGCGGGACCGGAGTGCGCGAGCCCGTGTGGCTTCGGGCAGCTCGAGGTCCTGGCTCTGGCCAGTTAATATATAGCTTAACTCATTGCGGGTCGAGTCGGGTGGCGTGCGTTGCCCGATGGGCCCGCTCCGACCCCCGGCTCCGGCCGCCGTGCCTGCCGTCGCCACACCACCCTCGACATGCACCCGCTGCACCGGCTTCGAAATCTGCAGCGTCTTCAACAGCGTCGAGCGGGTGATCGAATCGGTGGCCTCCGACAGCTCCAGGTGCACCGCGCGCCGGACCAGTCCCCGCGCCAGCGCCTGCACGTAGCCGCGTTGCAGCCGGAACGCGAGCAGGAACGCGGCGACCGAGAGCACGGCCGCGAGCGCGAGCAGCACGTCGCCCCGGTCGTGGAGCGCCATCGGGAGGAAGACCACCCCCTGCGCCACCGCCGCGCCCAGGAGGTCCCCCGCGCGCGAGGCGCCGACGTCCACGAGCGACTTGATCGCCCGCTTGTCGCGCGCGGGCACCGGCGTGAAGAGCACTTCGTAGCCCGCGTTGAAGAGCGAGGCATTGAGCACCGACTGCGCCCCGCGCCCCACGGCCACGCTCGTCAGGCCGGGCGCCACGAATGCCCCGACTGCCCCGACGGCGGCGCCCGCCGGGAGGATCGCGGCGGTGCGCGCGGGGCCGACCCGCTCCAGCACGAAGCGGCTCACGAAGGCCTGCACCAGGAAGACCAGCAGCTGGACGGCCGTGTAGAACGCGGCGAAGAAGCGTAAGAGGCCCGCCTCGTCCGGCCACACCTCCTTCGCCCTCGCCTTCAGCACCAGGTCGATCATCACGTCGGCGATCGTGAGCAGCACGACGAGCGAGATGAGATTCCGGATGTAGGGCATGGACAGGAGCCCGCGCAGCCCGGCGGTGGAGGTGCCGGCTGCGGATGGCGCCTCCGCCCCGCCGCGCGGTGCGTTCTCTGTCGTGCGGGCCTTGCGCGGGGCGTCCTCGGCCGAGTGGGCCTCGCGCTCCTGACGGCCCCGCAACCGGACCATCCCCGCCACGCACACGAGCTGGATCCCCGCGAGCACCGGAAGCATCGCGGCCACCGGGATGAACCGCGCCAGCTCTCTCGCGGCGAGGCCGCCGCACAGACCGCCGAGCGTCCCCGCGGCATTCACCTGGCCGAGCTGCCGCTTGGCGCTCCGCGGGTCGAGCCGCTCGTTCAGGAGCGACCAGAATCCCGAAATGAGCAGCGCGCCCAGCCCGCCGAAGTGCAGATAGACCAGGACCGCTGCCGCCGACGGCGCCACGAACGACACGCCCCATTCCACGAGCAGGAGCGCGGCGCTCAGCGCAAAGGCGGCCGGCATCACGATGGCCGGCCCCCAGCGGACCATCACCCGCGTCGAGACGTAGGCGAGGGCGAGCGCGAGGACCGCCGTGGCCATGATCATCACGGGGAGCGCGGTGACCGGGAAGTGGGCGAGGAAGAGGGCGTCGCGCGTCGAGCGCCCGCCGACCTGCGAGGCGAACATGCCGGCGGCCGTAGCGAAGACGGCGGGACCGAGGGCGATCTTGGTGGAGTTGGAGGCCACGGTCGGACCGCGGCCCTCCTAGACCGTGGTTGGAAGCGGCAGGGGTGGCCGCGGTGGTGGCGGCAGTGGCAGCGTCAGTGCCGACGGCGGTGCCGGGGCCGCCGCACGAGCCGGGCTCGAAGCCTCCGCCATCAGACAGTCCCCGCCATGGCGTCCAGCATCTTGCTCCACGCCTCGATGCTCTTCGGGACGAACGCCGCCCACTCGGCGGGGATCTCGTGGGTGACCGTCACCTCGCACCCCTCGCCGCGCTCGGCCAGGTCCACGACCACGCGGCTCTCCGGGTCGGGCGGCACCGCGAAGGTGAAGGCGAGCCGACGGGGCGGATCCATCGCGAGGAACGCTCCCACGTGCTCGACGTCCTTGTCGCCGCGGCGCTGCACCCATGAGAACCGCCCGCCCACGCGCGGCTCCACGTCGATCCGCACCATCGGCCCCAGGCCCGGCCCGAACCAGTCGCGGATCTTCGCGGGATCGAGCCACGCCGCGTAGACACGCTCGGCGGGGGCGTCGAACCGCCGCGTCGCGCGCGCGCGAACCGACTGCCCCGCGCTCATGGGCTCCCCCGGGGGATCCGGCTCGCGCGAGTCACGGCTTCGGCATGCGGATCGTGTCCTGGGTCTCCGCCGCCTCTTCCTGCGCGACCCGCTCGCGCGACCAGCTCTCCGCCGAGGAGAGATCCATGCCGAGAAGGAGGGCCGCGTCCGCCCAGGACCGCGCGACCTCCACGTTCGCCGCGCCGTAGACGTTGTGCATGATGGCGTACATCCGCGCGAAGCCGTAGAAGAAGTCGCTCGGGGCGATCAGGACGGTGCGCACCTTGGGCGGCGCCAATGCCGGGCGAAGCCTTTCGATCTGGTGATGCATGAACTTGGGCGGCGTCTCATGCCACTTCGCCGCGGAGAGATCGACGACGCTGGCCTTCGGGTGGTGCTCCGCAAGGTCGCCCGCGCGATGGGTGATCGTCTCGAGGATATCGACCAGGGAAATCGTGCCCCAGTAGGTGGATGCGACGAGGGTGCTCTCGTCCAGATAGCGATAGTCGCCGGGCATGACTCGGCCCCCGCTGGATGGGTGGGTTCGGGGCCTCTCGACGCCCCGAGGAGAGCCCGATAGTAGCGCTTTACCAGCGCGCGCGCCTAGATGATGTCGGTTGGATCAGGGCAGTGGTTCGGCCGGCGTCTCCGTGGCGTCTCGCGCCAATGGCCCGGCGTTCGAAGGCCCTTGCGCCGGTGCGTTGGCCTGGCCCGGTGCGTCACCCCGCCCTGGCGCGTTGGCCTGCCCCGGTGCGTTGGCCTGGCCCGGTGCGTCACCCTGCCCTGGCGCAACCCCCCGCGCTTCCCGCCGCTTCCTCCTCATGAAGGCCACGCCAAACACCTGCTCGGCTTCGTATTGATTATGGGTCCGGCAACGGAGCCGGATTCCCTCCACGGACGCCTTGCCTCCTCGGGCGACGGGCTCTCGATGGTCGAACTCGAGGAATCGTCGCGCGGTGCACCGATGCCCGTCGGCGCCGACGAACGTGCACTGCCCTCGGTCCCGGTCCCAAACCGCGCGACGGATACGCGCGGGTATGTACCGCCGCCGCAGGGTCGGACGCGATCGGCCCGCGCGCTCGCCCCCCGCTTTCCGCCGTTCCAGCTGCGTGATCAGAGCATCGAGGGCGCGGTCGAGCACCTGCGCCACGTCTCCGGCGGGAATGGCGTGGCTCAGAAGAGATTGCGCGCGCCGCAGCTTGTCGTGAGTGGTCTTGTCGATCGATAGCCTGACCAGAAAGCGCTGGCCTGGGCCGGGGGGGCGGGCCGAGCCAGACGCGTCGGCGCCGGCCGGGGCCTGCTCCAGTTGATCCCTCGACGATCCGTGCGTCCCTCCGTCCGATCCAGAGCTGTTCTCGACTTGCGCCAGCGCAAGTTGTCCCTCTTGGAGAGCCGTCCGAACTTGCGCTGGCGCAAGTTGAGGGAGAGGGCGAATCGTGGCCGCGGGTCCGTTGGGCCGGCTCGCGCGCGAGTCGAACCGGCGAGCGAGCGCCTCCTGGATCTCCGCCTTCAGCTTGTGTGCCGCCACTTCGATCAGTTCCTGGACGTTCTCCGCCGTGAGGTGGGGCGCGAGCAGGCCAACCGCGGTGAGATTGAGCCGCCCGTCGGCAATGGCCTCGAACAGCGACGGGAACTGCCGCGCGGCCCGTGCCGCCAGGATCCGTTTGTATGCGGCGTCTTCCGAGAAGTGCAGCGTCTCGACGCAGTACGCGAACATCGATGCATGCCCGGCCGGACCGTACAGCCGGCGCGCATCGAACTCCGCAAGATGCGCCAGGAGGTCCGCAGTGATCTGGCGATCGTTCACGACGAGAATTGCGAGTCCATGGAGGAGAAGATCATCGCTGATGTGGACCAACCGGTAGTCGTGCATGCAAACACCTGTTTACGGGGCGGTTCCTGGAGGAGTCATCAAGGGCAACCGGACGTTGACGCGTGCGCGCGCAACGCTCGACATAACAACGGGGATTAGCTTCGTGTTGTGCCATGAAGACTTCCAAGGCATGAACCGTGCTCATGGATCATGAAAGTTGCATTCAGCGGAGTGAGTCGGTGCGCGAAGCGATGTGTGCTGGCGATGTGCGCGAAGCGAGGTGCGCGAAGCGATGTGCTCTAGGGGTGCGCCCTAGAAGTAACTCGCCGCCGTGAGCGTCAAACCTCCCAGCGGAGTAAGATTATCGAAACGATCGCGACGCC
>DATJEJ010000296.1:0-4490 GCA_035496795.1 Candidatus Omnitrophota bacterium | reverse complement strand
ACGATCTTCTGGATCACGGCCTCGGGCTTGCCGGTGGCCTTGGCCTGCTCCGTCAGGATCGCGCGCTCCCCCGCGATGAACGCGGGATCGAGCGAGGCGCGCTCGACCGCCTGGGCGTTCGTCGCCGCGACCTGCATGGCGAGGTGCCGGACGAGCTGCTTGAAGTCGTCGGTGCGCGCCACGAAGTCGGTCTCACAGTTCACTTCGATCAACACCCCGAGCTGGTCGCCGGGATGGATGTAGGCGTGGACGGTGCCCTGACGCACTTCGCGGCCGGCCTTGGCCGACGCGCGGGCCATGCCCGACTTGCGCAGCACCTCGATCGCCTTCTCGATGTCGCCGTTCGCTTCGGCCAGGGCTTTCTTGCACTCCATCATGCCCGCGCCGGTCCGCTCGCGCAGGTCCTTCACGTGCGAGGCGGTGATCGTCATGGAACACTCCTTCCTTCGTTCGGGATTCGAATGCGGGGGATCGCTTCGCCGCGGCGGGCGCTAGGCGCTCGCGACCGCGGGCGCCTCGGGCGCCGCTCCGGCCTGGGCCGCCATCGCTTCGCGGTCCGCGCCCTCCTGCATCTCCTGGCGCGTGGACATCAGCGTGTCGGACACGAAACGGCTGAAGAGCCGGATCGCCCGGATCGCATCGTCGTTCCCCGGCAGCGGGAAGTCGATCACGTCGGGATCGCAGTTGGTGTCCACGACGCCGATCACGGGGATGGCCAGCCGGTTCGCCTCGGCCACGGCGATCCGCTCCTTCTTGGTGTCGATCACGAAGACGGCGGCCGGCAGCTGTGCCATCTCCTTGATCCCCGTGAAGATCTTCACGAGGCGCACCCGCTCCTTGTTGATCTGGGCCTGCTCCTTCTTGGAAAGCTTCTCGAGGACGCCCTCGGCGTCCATCTTCTCGATTTCCTTGAAGCGGCGGATGTTCGACTTGATGGTCTTGAAGTTGGTGAGCATGCCGCCCAGCCAGCGCTCGTTCACGTACGGCATGCCCGACCGCTCGGCCTCTTCCCGCACCGCGTCCTTCGCCTGGCGCTTCGTCCCGACGAACAGCACGGTGCCGCTCCGCCGCGCCACGCCCTCGAGGAGCGCGCGGGCGTCCTGGATCGCCTTCAGCGTCTTCTGGAGATCGATGATGTAGATGCCGTTCCGCTCGATGAAGATGAACTTCTTCATCTTGGGATTCCAGCGGCGGGTCTGGTGCCCGAAGTGGACACCCGCTTCGAGCAGCTCCTTCATTCCGATGTCAGCCACGTCCAAACCTCCGGTCTTATGCCTCCGCCCCTTCGATCCTACGGGCCCCCTCGCGCGAGGGAGACCGCCCGAGGCCCGGGGCGTGTGTAGTGGCGGCTCCCGGACGGGAGCCGCGGAACGACTCGTCTACCGCTTGGAGAACTGGAAGCGCTTCCGCGCCCCCGCCTGCCCGTACTTCTTCCGCTCCTTCATGCGCGCGTCGCGCGTGAGGAACCCTTCCTTGCCGAGAAGCCCGCGGAGCGCCGGGTCGATCACCTGGAGCGCGCGCGCCACCCCGAGCGACACCGCGCCGGCCTGGCCGGCCGGGCCGCCGCCGCGAACGAGCGCGATGACGTCGTACTTGTCGGCCAGGTTCGTCGCGAGGAGCGGCTCCGTGGCCATCCGGGTGAGCACCATGCGGCAGAAGTAGCGGTCGAACTCCACCCCGTTCACCGTGCGCTTCCCGTTGCCCGGGACCAGCCGCACGCGCGCCACCGACGTCTTCCGCCGTCCGGTCGCCATGACTGGATTGGCCATCGTCACGCACCTCCCGTCGTCGCGCCGGGCATCGGGAACGGACGCGGCATCTGGGCCGCGTGCGGATGCTCCGTCCCGGCGTAAATCTTGAGTTTCTTCATCATCGCGCGTCCCAGCCGGTTCTTCGGCATCATCCCCTTCACCGCGAGGCGGATGATCTCATCCGGCTTCTGCGCCTGGAGGTCGCGGAACCGGGTCCGCGTGTCGCCGCCCGGATAGAGCGAGTGGCGGAAGTAGATCTTGTTGTCGCGCTTCCGTCCCGTCACCAGCACCTTCTCGGCGTTGACGACGATCACGTTGTCGCCCACGTCGAGATGCGTGGAATAGGTCGGTTTCCGTTTTCCCTTGAGCACGCTCGCGATTTCACTCGCGAGGCGCCCCAGGATCTGCCCCTCGGCGTCCACGACGTACCAATCCTGCGTGATCTCCGAGGCGCGTACCGAGTACGTGCCCATCGATTCGACCTCCACTGACGATTGTTGGAACGAGCAAACGCTAGAGGATACGGGCGCTTACACCACTCTGTCAACCATCCCGGCCGGGGCCTCGCCGGGGCGGGCGGCCCCCCGCTCCGTCACCACCCAGGAGATGAATCGGGCGGGGGTGACGTCGAAGGCGGGATTGCGTCCCAGGACCCCCGCCGCCGCGGTCGGAATCCCCCGCAACAGCGTCACTTCCGAGGAATCCCGCTCCTCGATCGGGATCGAGGCGCCGTCCTCCAGCGAGGGATCCATCGTGGAGGTCGGGGCCACCACGACGAAGGGAATGCCCGAAGCGTGGGCCGCCAGGGCCAGCCCGTAGGTGCCGATCTTGTTCGCCGCGTCCCCGTTCCGGGCGATCCGGTCGGCGCCCACCAGGACCGCCTCGATCCCCTCCCGCGCGATCACGTGCGCGGCCGCGCCATCGGCGATCAGCCGCGGCACGACCCCGGCGCGCACGAGCTCCCAGGCCGTGAGGCGGGCGCCCTGGAGGAGCGGGCGCGTTTCCGTGTGCCACACCTCGACCGCGCCGGGGTGGCGCCGATGCATCTCGAGGATCACGCCGAGCGCGGTGCCGCCGCCGCCCGTCGCCAGCCCTCCGGTGTTGCAGTGCGTGAGGAACCTGCGCCGGGATCCGAGGAGTGCCGCCCCGTGCGCGGCCATGGCGCGCGAGGCGGCGCGGTCCTCCTCCCAGATCGCCTCCGCCTCCAGCTGAGCGCGCTCCGCGATCGCGGCGGCGCCGGCCCCCTCGGCGGCGGCCGACGCGCACGCCCCGAGCGTCCGATCCACCGCCCACGCGAGATTCACCGCCGTGGGGCGCGTCGCGCGAAGCAGCGCGCCCGACTCGCGGAGCGCCACAAGGAGCGGCGCCGCCTCGGTGGAGGCGGCCGCGCGGCGGCGCGCCTCGGCGGCCAGCGCGAGCGCGGCGGCGATGCCGATCGCCGGCGCGCCCCGGACGGCGAGCCGCGCGATCGCCTCGGCCATGGCCACGGCGCCGTCGATCGCGATCCAAGATTCCCGCTCCGGCAACAGCGTCTGGTCGAGGACTTCGAGCGCGCCCTTCTCGATCCGGAGAGGATCCATGCCGTGGCGGCTCAGGGCTCCCGGACCGGCGCTTCGCGCAGCAGTCCGAGCAGATGCTTCAGGTGGCTCAGCGGGAGCCCGACCACGTTCGAATAGGATCCCTCGATCGCCTCCACGAACAGAGCGCCTCCCCCCTGTACGGCGTAGGCGCCGGCCTTGTCGAGAGGCTCGCCGGTGGCCACGTACCGCTCGATCTCCGCGGCACCGATCCGCGAGAACTTGACGATGCTCCGCACCGCCTCGCCCAGCCCCCGCTCCTCGGCCGGATCGAGGATGAAGAGACCGGTCCAGACCTCGTGCACGCGCCCCGACAGGAGCCCCAGCATGCGCGCGGCGTCCGCGCGATCGGCGGGCTTGCCCAGGATCGCGCGATCGATCACCACGACCGTGTCGGCGCCGACGTAGACCGTTCCCTCGGCGCCGTCCCCCGCCGGCCCGGCTTCCGCGGCCCGGCCGGCGCCCGCCGCGTCGCGGGCCGCGCGCGAGGCGCGCGCCTTCGCCTCCGCCAGGCGCAGCACGTGGGCGTCGGGGCGCTCCCCCGGGAGCGCGCTCTCGTCCAGCTCGACGGGAGCGACCTCGAAGTGGGCCCCCACCAGCGTGAGCAGCTCGGCGCGGCGCGGCGAGCGCGACGCGAGCCGGAGCTTGGGGCCGAGTGGGTTCAGCAGATTGGGGCGCATGCGCGCCGGACCTCCCCCGGTCTCACGACGGCGTCTCGAGGAGAAACGTGGCCGGGCCCTCGTTCACGAGCTCGACGCGCATCGAGGCCCCGAAGCGCCCGCGGCGGACCGGAACTCCGGCCGCCTCCAGCGCGGCGCAGAAGCGCTCGTACGCCGCCTCGGCCGCCGCCGGCGGCGCGGCCGGGTCGAACCCCGGCCGGCGGCCCCGCGACACGTCGGCCACCAGGGTGAATTGTGATACGACCAGCGCCTCTCCCGCCACGTCGATCACGGAGCGGTTCATCCGGCCCGCCTCGTCCTCGAAGATGCGGAGCAGGGCGCAGCGCTCGGCGAGACGGGGTGCCGCGGCGTCCGGATCGGACGCGGCAACGCCGAGGAGGATCAGGAGCCCGGCTCCGATCCGCGCGATCTCCTCGTCCTCCACCCGCACCGCGGCGCGGCTGACGCGCTGGAGGAGCGCCCTCACGAAGCGAGGCCGGCTT
>DATJEJ010000295.1:0-14992 GCA_035496795.1 Candidatus Omnitrophota bacterium | reverse complement strand
CAGGCGCTCGGAGCTGGAGCGTCTCGCGCGCGCGCTGGCTACGCTGGAGGCTCGGGACGTGCCCCCGGCGTCGGCGGCGGCCAAGGCGGCGGCGATTCTCGGCGAGTCGCTCGGAGTCCGCTACGGCGCCGACGTGGAGGGGCGCTCGCGCGACGAGACGCTGCGTCTCGCGCGCGAGGCGGGCGCGGGCGAGGAGACGGTCGAGGAGGCTCGGCGGAATCTGGAATCGCTGGAGCGGATCGCGTTCGCGCCCGCCACCCCGGGCGCCGCGAGCGAGGCGATCGGCGCGGCGCGCGCGTTCGTCGAGCGGATGGCGCGGGAGACGGCATGACCGCCGACGCGGGGATCCTCTACGACGCGGGCACCGCCGCCCTCGGACGCGGCTCGATCGGCGAGGCGACCGCGTTCCTGCTCGCCGCGAAACGGATCGATCCGCGCGCGGGCGACATCCGGAGGAACCTGGCCATCGCCGAGCGGACGGTGGCGGCCGCCCGCGGTGAGGAGCTTCCGCCCATGCCTCGCGGCCCCGCCCTCGCGCTGTCCGCGGCCGAGGGATGGTGGCTGGCCGCGCTCCTCGTGGCGCTGGGTGCGGCCGCGGGCATCGCGGCGATCGTGCGATCCGAGCGGCGCCTCCCGGCGGGACGGCTGGCGCGCTGGCTCCCGCGAGGGGCCGCGGCGGGCATTGCGGCCGGGCTCCTCCTGGCCGCGTGGCTCACGGCGGGGGCGGTCTCCGAACGGCGTCATCCGGAGGCGGTCGTGGTGGCGATGAGCGTCGAGGCGCGGAGCGGCGTGGACGAAGCGCCCCGCGCGCCGATCCTCATGCGGGCCGGAGAGCGCGCCCGCGCCGGGCGTGCTCACGGCGACGACGTCGAGGTGATCATCGGGGGAAGTCCCGTCGGATGGGTGCCGCGAGCGGCGCTCTGGAACGTCGCCGACGCCCCACGCTATACTGCCGGCTTCCGTTCACGTTAGCGGGACAGGAGGCTCATGGCGCGGGGCGTGTTGATCACGGGCGGGACCGGCTCCATCGGGAGCGCCGTGACGGCGCGCTTTCTCGAGGACGGCGACGCCGTGGCGGTCACCTATCGCGCGCCCGCCGAGTGGGAGCGGCTCCGCGCGGCGCACCCGGCGCGGGCCGAGTCGGGGCAGCTGGCCGGCTTCGAGGCCGACGTCACCGACCACGATTCGATGCGCGCGGCGGTGGACGGCGCGGCCGCGCGGCTGGGCGGCCTGGCCGTGCTCGCGCACATCGCCGGCGGTTTCGAGGGCGGCACCCCGGTCGAACAGCTCCCGGAGGCTTCGGTGCGCGGCATGATCGAGCTGAATCTCCTCTCCGCGTTCTGGGCCGCCAAGCACGCGATCCCTCATCTCAAGCGATCGGGCGGAGGAAGGCTTCTCTTCGTCTCCTCGCGGGGCGCCGTGCAGGCCCAGGCGGGAGCGGCGCCCTACGCGGCGTCCAAGCTTGGGCTGCACGCGCTGGTCGCCACGCTCGCGCAGGAATTGAAGAAGGACGGCGTCACCGCCAACGCGGTGCTCCCGAGCCTCGTGGACACGCCGCAGAACCGGGCCGCGATGCCGAAGGCCGACGTTACGACCTGGGTCCGTCCCGAACAGATCGCGGCGCTCCTTTCATACCTCGGCTCGGACGCATCGGCCGCGGTCACCGGAGCGCTCATCCCCATCTACGGAAAGGCCTGAGCCATGGCTTCGTCGTCACAATCGCCGCGCTACTCCAAGGGACCCTCGATCGCTCCCGAGCCGATCCGTCCCGGCATCACGGTGGACCGGCTGGTGGACAGCGCGTTCCTCGCCTACAACGGCGCGCGCCTCCGGGAGGCGTGCCGCCTCCTGGTGGAGAAGATGCTCGAGCCGGACGTCACGGTGGGGCTCACGCTGAGCGGCGCGCTCACCCCGGCGGGCATGGGGCGCTCCTGCCTCATTCCGCTCCTCAAGGCCGGCTTCGTCGACTGGGTGATCTCGACGGGCGCGAATCTCTACCACGACACCCATTTCGGCATCGGGCTCACGATGCACCAGGGGCGCGCCAACGCGGACGACGTCGTGCTGCGCGAGCAGGGGATCGTGCGCATCTTCGACATCTTCTTCGACTACGACGTGCTGCTCCGCACCGACGCCTTCTTCCGCGAGGTGATGCGCCAGCCGGAATTCCACCGGCCCATGGGCACGGCGGAGTTCCACTATCGCGTGGGACGCTACGTGGCCGAGCGCGAGCGCGCGCTGAACCAGGGCGAGGTCTCGCTCGTGGCCGCGGCGCACCGGCTGGAGGTGCCGCTCTACACCTCGTCGCCGGGCGACTCCTCGATCGGCATGAACGCGGCGGCGCTCTCCCTGGAAGGGGAGCCGATCCAGTGGGACGTTTTCCGCGACGTGAACGAGACCGCGGCGATCGTCTACGGCGCCAAGAAATCGGGCGGGAAGAGCGCGATCCTGATCCTGGGCGGCGGGTCGCCGAAAAACTTCGCGCTCCAGACCGAGCCGCAGATCCAGGAGGTGCTCGGATTGGAGGAGGCGGGACACGACTACTTCCTGCAGCTCACCGACGCCCGCGCCGATACGGGCGGACTCTCGGGCGCCACGCCCGCCGAGGCGGTGTCGTGGGGGAAGATCGATCCCGAGAAGCTTCCGGACGCGGTGGTGGCCTACGTGGACAGCACCGTGGCGCTCCCGATCCTGACCGCCTACGCGCTCTCCAAGCACGCGGAGCGCCCGCTCAAGCGGCTCTACGGAAAGCGCGACGCCCTTCTGAACGAGATCAAGTCGGCCCATGCGGCGCGTCTCGCGGCGGAGGCGGCCCATGAGCGCCGGTAAGCTCACGGCCACGGCGGCGCCCCCGGAGGCGGCGCGCCCGGTCCCGCTGCTGGATCTCGCGCGCGCGCACGCGCCGATCGCCGCGGAGCTGGCCCGCGACTTCGAGCGGGTGCTCGCGTCGGGGCAGTTCATCCTGGGCGCCGAGCACGACGCCTTCGAGCGGGAGCTGGCGGCCGCCGTGGGAGCCCGGCACGCGATCGGCGTCTCGTCGGGCACCTCGGCGATCTCGATCGGGCTCGCGGCGCTCGGCGTGGGACCCGGAGACGAAGTCATCGTGCCCGCGTTCACGTATTTCGCCACGGCGAGCGCGGTGGTCCAGACGGGTGCCCGGCCCGTGTTCGCGGACGTGGAGCCGCGGCGCTTCGGCCTCGACCCGGCCGCGATGGAGGCCGCGATCACCCCGCGCACCCGCGCGATCGTTCCCGTGCATCTCTACGGTCTCGCCTGCGAGCTCGCGCCGCTCCTGGCGATCGCGGAGCGGCGCGGCATCCCGGTTCTGGAGGACGCGGCGCAGGCGATCGGCGCGACCGACGCGGGACGTCCGGTCGGAGCCTCGAGCGCCGGCGCGACGCTGAGCTTCTTTCCGACCAAGAACCTGGGCGCCCTGGGCGACGCGGGCGCCATCCTCACCGAGAAGGACGACGTCGCGGCCCGAGCGCGGCTCCTGCGCGTGCACGGCGACGCGGGAAACTACCGGCACACGGCGCTCGGCACGAACGCGCGCCTCGACGCGCTGCAGGCGGCGCTGCTCCGCACCAAGCTGCGCCATCTCGAGGCCTGGACGGAGGAGCGCCGCGACATCGCGGCCCGCTACCTCCAGGCGCTCGCCGATACGCCGGTGGTCCTCCCGGAAGAGCCGGCGGGCGCGCGCCACACCTACCACCAGTTCACGATTCGGGCGCCGGAGCGGGACGCGCTCCAGAAGCGGCTGGCCGAGCAGGGGATCGCCTCGCGCGTCTACTACCCGATCCCGCTCCCGGCCCAGCCGGTGTTCGCCGAGGAGGGCTGGCGCGTCGAGGCGTTCCCGGTCTCGCAGACGCTCGCGGACGAGGTTCTGTCGCTGCCGGTCTTCCCGGGGCTCACGCCGGCGGAGGTGGATCGCGTCGCGGGCGCCATTCGCGGTTTCTACGGGGAGGGGCGCTGATGGCCGTTTCCGGCGGGGGCTGGCCCAAGCCGCTTCGCATCGCCCTGTTCGCGGCAGGCGGCCTGGTCGCGCTCTGCGTCCTCGTCGTGGGCCTCGCCTGGGCGCTCATGCCGCGCGACTGGATCCAGCAGGAAGCGCGGCGCCAGGCCGCCCACATGAGCAATGCGCGCGTGGCCTGGGCGCGCCTCACGCCGGAGTTCCGGGACTGGTCGCTGGGCGTCACGGTGGAGAAGCTGGACCTCCGGATGCCCGAGACCGGCCCGCCGCGGGTCCAGGCGCGCCTACCCGAGGCGTTCATCCGCTTCCGTCTCCTGCCGCTCCTCTTCCGGCGCGTGGAAGTGAGCGGCGCGCGGGTCAAGGGAGGCGGCATCGTGTTCACGGACCAGGCTCCCTCCGCGCCCTCCCCGGGAGAGAGCAAGGGTGGCGGCGCGCACGTGTACGTGCCGCGCGTGGACCTGGACGGCGTCTCCTTGCGCACCCGGGATCCCCTGGGCTCGGGGTTCGACATCAAGCGGTTGTCGGGCAGGGCCGAGATCGAGGGGGCGCTCGACCACCCCACGTCGCTCAAGGTGGAGGCCAAGGCCGACAGTCTCTACTGGAAGCCCGAATCGCGCTCGCCGCTCCTGCCGCTTCCCTCGCCGGCCGAGGTGAAGCTGGCCCTGGACGCCAAGGACGGCGGCCAGCGGCTCGTCGTCTCCGACGGGTCGGCCACGGTCGGCCCCCTGGTCAGCGCCATCTCCGGCGAGATCCGGTTGCCTCCGGCTCCGGCGCCCGCGCAGCTCGCCCTCCGGATCACGGGGCAGCCGCAGACGGTGCGCTCTTCGGATCCCGCGCTCCGCGCGTTCGCGTCCCAGTCGCCGGCCTCGTTCAGCGCGACGGTCTCCTGGGACGTTCGCGTCGGCGGCACCGCGCGCGACGTGACCAACGAGGGGCGGCTGCTGCTCAAGCCCTTCTCGGTCAGCGCCCAGTCGAACACGTTCACGATGGACCAGGCCAGCGTCTCCTGGTCCAGCGCCGCCGACCAGACGTTCGTGGGGCGCGCGGAGGGCTTCGGCGGCGGCGTGACGTTCACCGCCGAGGCGCGCGGCGTCACGCGCCCGGGCGGCGAGATCCGCGGCACCTTCTACGCCCGCGCGCCCGCGGAGCGCCTGAACGGCCTCACCGCGAACGGCCCGATGTGGAATTCGGGCGACCTCGAATGCCGCGGCACGTTCGTCTCGCATCCCCCGGCCGAGGTGGGGCTGGACTACACCGTGACGGGAACCGGCTTCAGCGGGACGATGCCGAACGTCTCCCGCCCGATCCGAAGGCTGACGTTCGCGGTCTCCGGAACGCGAACGACCGCCACGGTGAATTCGCTGGAGGCGGTGGTGGGCTCCAGCACCGCCAGCGTGACGGGAACGATGTCCCTGGGGACGGTGCGCAGCGGCAACTTCGACGTGAAGATCGACCGGCTGGTGGCGGACGAGTGGACCGGCGGGAGCGGCACGGGGCTCAGCCTCGACGCGCCCGGGGGCGCGGACCAGCCCAAGCCCGCGCTGGGCGTGGTGGTCGCGAACATGAAGATCGGCGAGCTCCGCAATCGCGGCCTCCTGGTCCACGACGTGACCGTTCCGGTCCGCTTCGCGCAGGGGAAGCTGGTGGCCGACCCCATCGAGGGGACGATCGGAAAGGGTTCCGTGAAAGGGGCTCTGGACGTGACAGGCGTGGGCAGCCGCCCCGCGTTCACGCTGCACCTGAACCTGAACGAGGTGCCGATGGAGGATCTGGTCTCGGGACTTCTGCCGGTGCGGCTTCCGGTCTCGGGCAGCCTGACCGACGTCGTGGACCTGCGCGGCCAGGGCTACCCGGGTCCCGAGGCGGCGGCGACCATGACCGGCACGGTGGCCGGCAAGATCGAGCGGGGCCTCCTGCGCCAGAATCCCGCTCTGAAGCAGCTTCGGGAGGCGCTGGGCGCGGTCTCCCCGAGCGAGGTTCCGTTCCAGACGATCGCGCACAGCGCGCGCATCCAGGGCGGAAAGCTGATGCTGGACAAGGTGGCGGGCGACCTCGGGAAGGATCTCTTCTCGATCACGGGGGCGGTCGGGTTCGATCAGACGTTGGACCTGAACGCTCTGCTCCGGCTGGCGCCATCGCGCGTGGAGGGGAGCACGTTCCTCGCGCAGCTCGCCAGCTACGGCAAGGATGCGGAGGGGCGGGTGCCGATCGAGGTGAAGATCACCGGCAGCGCCCTCGCGCCCAAGGTGAGCGTCCAGCCCGCGAAGTTCATCGAGACGGTGGGAAAGGGCTTCGTCCAGGATGAGCTCGGGAAGCTGCTCACCCCCAAGCCCTCCCGCACCGTGAAGACCGACAGCGCGCGCGCCGGCGCCGACAGCGCGGTCGCCACCCCGCGGCGCGCGGCGCGCGATTCGGCCGCGAGCGCCGTCAAGGGCGCCCTCCGGAAGCTGTTCGGGAAGTGAGGGCCGCCCGGGAAGGCCCGGCCATCCACGCGGCCGACCTCTCGCGGGAGTTCCGCGCGAAGAAGGCGCCGCCCGTGCTCGCGCTCGATCACGTGGATCTCGTGGTCGAGCGGGGCGAGTGCTTCGGCCTCCTCGGTCCCAACGGGGCGGGGAAGAGCACCCTCATCAAGATCCTGACCACGCTCCTTCTCCCTTCCTCCGGCCGCGCCCAGGTGGCCGGCTACGACGTGGAGCGCGATCCGATCGCCGTCCGGCGCCGGATCAACCTGGTCTCCGGCGGGGACACGTCGGGGTACGGCATCCTGACGGTGCGCGAGACGCTCCACCTCTTCGCCCGCTTCTACGGCGTCCCGGGACCGGTGGCGCGCGCCCGCGCCGACGAGCTGATGGCGATCACGGGCCTGCACGAGAAGGCGGACACGCGGCTCTCCAGCCTCTCCACCGGCACCAAGCAGAAGCTCAACTTCGCGCGCGGCTTCATGAGCGATCCCGAGATCATCTTCCTGGACGAGCCGACCCTGGGCCTGGACGTGGAGGCCTCGCGCCAGGTGCGCTCCTTCATCGCCCGCTGGGTGCGCGAGCGCCCGCATCGCACCGTGCTCCTCACGACGCACTACATGGTGGAGGCGGACGAGCTGTGCGGGCGCGTGGCGATCATCGACCGCGGGCGCATCCTCGCGCTGGACACCCCGCGCGCGCTGAAGCGGATGGTGCCGGAGGAGCCGGTCTTCTCCCTCTCCATCGGTGCGGGAGCCACCGACTTCGACGCGCTGGGGCGGATCGGCGGCGTGCGATCGCTCTCGCACCACGCCCATCCCGCGACCGGCGCGGTGGAGGTCCGGGTGATCGTGGAGGAGGACCAGGTGATCGGCGAGGTCCTCGGCCGGCTCAAGTCCTCGGGCCAGCCGGTGCTTCACCTGACCAAGATGGAGCCCACGCTGGAGACCGTCTTCATCCACATGGTGGGTCGCGGGTTGGACGACGAGGCGGACGGGAACGCCCCGGGAGAGCCCCGATGACGCGCGCCGCGCTCGCCGAATCGCTCCGGGTGAACGCGGCCGCCATCCTGGCCCGCGCCCGCGTGCGCGTGGTCCCCTCCTGGCGCGAGACCTCGTGGGTGGTCGGCGAGACAGTGTTTCCGTTCCTCACGATGTCGGCGTTCGTGCTCGTCTACCGCGGCCTCCACGCGCCCAAGGTGTACGAGGCGTTCGTCGTGCTGGGCGCCGCCATGACGGCCTACTGGAACAACGTCCTCTGGAGCATGGCGAGCCAGTTCTTCTGGGAGAAGGAGCAGGGGCAGCTGCAGCTCTACCTGATCACGCCCGTGTCGCGGATGAGCATCCTGCTGGGGATGGCGCTGGGGGGCATGGCGATGACCACGACCCGCGCGATCGTGATCCTCCTCGGCGGAATGCTCCTCTTCGGCATCGCGCTCCCGGCCGACCGCCTCCTGCCCGCGTTCGGCCTGTTTCTCCTCACGCTGGCCGCGGTCTACGCGCTGGGGATGATCCTGAGCAGCGTCTTCCTCTTGTGGGGGCGCTCCGCGTGGCACACGGTGACCCTCTTCCAGGAGCCGGTCTATCTCCTCTCGGGGTTCTACTTCCCGGTGCGCTTTCTGGGCGCGGCCGTGGGCGCGCTCGCGGCACTCCTGCCGATCACGCTTGGGCTGGACGGGATCCGCCAGATCTTCTACGGCGAGGCGGCCCACGGCTTCGTTCCGGTGGTGTGGATCGCGCCGATCGAGGTCGCCCTCTTCGCCCTCTTCCTCTTCCTCGCCCACCGGGCGCTCCTGCTGATGGAAACGCTGGGGAAGCGGGAGGGGCGGCTCACGCTGCGCGGCCAATGAAGCGCTCCTGGAACGTGACGAGGGCCGCCGCCTGGCTGGGATGGCAGGTGGAGGCCAACTGGGCCGACCCGGTCCTGTTCCTCGCCTACTCCTTCGCCAAGCCGCTCGCCACGACGCTGATCCTCTTCTTCATGGTCCACGTCGTGGCGCACGGAGCGGCCACGCGCGAGACCTTCCTCTTCCTCTTCCTCGGGAACACGTTCTTCCTCTACGTGAGCGAGGTGCTGGTCGGGCTCTCGTGGGTGATCTTCCGGGACCGGGAGGACTTCGAGACGCTGAAGTACGTCTATCTCGCGCCGATCCGCTTCCTGCCGTACCTCTTCGGGCGCGCGCTCACGAAGATCGCCACCGCGACGCTCGGCACCGTCGTCGCGCTCTTCTTCGGCCGCTTCGTGCTCGGACTTCCCATCGCGGCCTCGCCGGGGGCGCTGCTCGCCCTCCTCGGCGTCGTCGTGCTGGGGCTGGGCGGGATCGTCTTCCTCGGGGTGGCGCTCGCGGGGGCGGCGCTGATCATGGCGAGGCACAGCATGAACCTGAACGAGGGGCTGACGGGGACGTTCTATCTGCTCTGCGGTGCCGTCTTCCCGATCGAGGTGCTGCCGCGATGGGCGGAGCGGCTCTCGCTCGTCCTTCCGTTCACCTACTGGCTGGAGCTGATCCGGCGGATCTTGACGGGGCACGCCTACGCCGCGCCGCTGCGCGCGATCTCCGACGGAGGACTGGTCGGCATCCTCGCGCTCTCCACGCTGGGGCTTGCGGCCGCGTCGCTTCTCTGGTTCCGGTGGTGCGAGCACACCGCGCGGGCGCGCGGGCTGATCGACTGGAAGACGAACTACTGAGGGTCAGCGGGCGGTCTTGGGGATCGATCTCCGGCGGAAGGTTTTTCCCAGGAAGACGTTCATGGGATGCGAACGGGGCAGCGACCCCAGGATCGGCGGCCGCCGCACGCCCATCTTGCGGAGCGCATCCTGCGCCGGCTCGTAGTTGGGATTCCAGGAGAGCGCCTGGTTGTAGGCCTTGATGGCGTCGCCGCGCCGTCCCGCCAGCGAGAAGACCTCGGCCAGGTTGAAGTAGTGCTCGGGGCGGTGGTACTCGGCCTCGATCGCGCGGCGGCAGAGCTGCTCGGCGTCGGAGTACTTCCGCTGGGCGTGGGCCGTCGCGAGCCCCAGGTAGCTCAGGTAGCCGCGTGCGTTGGGCTCGAGCATGGACGCTTCCTGGAAGTGCTGGAGCGCGTCCTGGTAGCGGCAGGCATAGAGCATGCGCACGCCGGTCATGAAGTGCTCGTGACCGATCGCGCCGACCATGGCCAGCTGCTTTTGCCGCCGCTGCTTCAGTGTCCCCATCCGGCCCTCCTCGCCTCGTGGGGAGGCAAGGCAAGCCGCGTGCCCGAACCGGCCACCTCATGACGATTGCGTCATGGCGGGAACCAGTACCGCCGCATGGTGTTAAACGATTCGTGTGATGCACTGCGCGAGGCGAATTGCACGAAGCCGCCGCGCGCGCCCCGCAAACAACGATCTTGCCATGGACTCATTGCGTCTTGTAATGTCCTGGGGCGGGGAACCCTGAACGTCCCACCCCGAGGAGTCGCCAAGAGCCGCATGGCTTCCGTCGTCGCACCGATCACCGCACCGCCCGCAGTCGAACTGCATCTTCGATCCGACCTGTTCATCTCGGACCTGCGCACCCGGAAAAAGGCTTCGGTTCTCGAAGAGATTGCCGGCGCGCTCGCGGCCGCCAAGGTGGCCCGCGCGCCCGAGGCGATCCTGGACGCCCTCCGGCGCCGCGAGGCGCTCGGGAGCACCGGGCTCGGCAAGGGGATCGCGGTGCCGCACGCCCGCTCGACGATGGTGTCCGAGCGCGCGCTTCTCGTGGCACGCTCCTCCAAGGGGATCGAATTCGACGCGGTGGACGGTCAGCCCGTGCACCTCTGCTTCCTGATCGTCGCCCCGCCGCTGGAGCGCGATCCCATCTACCTCAAGCTGGTGGCCGAGATCGTGCGCGCGACCCGCCTCGCCCGGACCCGCCAGAAGCTGATCGATGCCCCCGATTTCGCCACGCTTCGCACCATTCTCGTGGAGGCTGCCCGTGACTGATCTCCTGGACGCCCTGGTGGAGCTGCAGGACATCGACGTGCTGCTCCGCGAGGTCAAGGATCCCGAGATCGCCTCCCAGGAGGAGCGGATGGGCTTCTCCCTGGAGCACGTGGAGAATCTCGAGAAGGCGCGGCGCAAGGTCGCCTCCCAGATCGACGAGAAGCTGCTCCAGACCTACGAGCGCATGAGCCGCCGGTTCGCCCGGGTCGTGGTGCCGGTGGAGGGAGTGGTTTGCGCCGGATGCCGGATGAGCCTCCCGACGGCCTCCGCCCGGAGGCATTCCTCGGTCATCGTAGGTATTGAAAACTGCGAGAATTGCGGACGAATCCTCTACCGTCGCTAGAAGTCTCCCGCCGTTCGCGGTATAATCACTTCGTGCCGATCCGACACACATTCCTCGCGCTCGTTGCGTTCGCCGCCCTGGCTCTGGCCGGCGCCGGACCGACCCTGCCCGCGAGGGCGGCCGAGCCGCCCACCCAGTTCGTCGGACCCACGCAGATCCTGTTCGTGGACGCCGACTCGGTCTACTGGCTCCGCTCGGCGGAATGGAACTCGGCCTATGTCCGAAACCAGGAGAAGCTGCTCCTCCATTCCCTCCGGATGAAGTACTGGCGCGACCACCTGCCGGCCGACATGCGCCTGGTCTTCGAGACGCTCGGATACCCGGTCGGTCGGGTGATCCACACGCCGGAAGGACACGTCGAGGAGTGGTGGACCTATCGCCTGCTGGAGCCCCCGCTTCGCTTCCGCGACGGGGTGCTGATCGACACCGACCGCTTCGAAGCGCTCCGCTCCCGCTGAGCTCCGGCGCGCCGCCCGCGCCCGTCCCGACGACTCCGTTCTTTTCGGCTCCGCCCGCGCCCGCGCGCGCCCTATTTTCGTGTAGGATCGCTCCGTGACCTGTTGTCGGATTCCATCGGATTCGCGCGCGCCGCGCGGCCGGACGCTCGCCGCGGCGTGGATGCTCGTGGCGGTCGTGGCGCTCTTCTGGGCTCCCTCGCCGCCGCCTGCGGCCGCCGAGCCGCCAGGGGGCGGATGGACCGTGATCGCCCAGGCCGACACCAGCGGCAATCCGAACGGGACGCAAGGGGATGAGGGTGACGACGAGGAGGACGACAACGGCGTGAAGATTCCTCCGAACCTGCTGGAGCCCGAGCCGGGCACCGTGCCCGACACCACGGGCGCGCCCGCGCCGAACGCCCTCCCCGTGAGCCCGGCTCCGTCCGACTCGGGACGGGCCATCGTGCCCGCCAATCCGGCGTTGCAGGAAACCATCCGGTACGTCCAGCCGACCGATCCCGCCGTGACGGGGAAGGCCCCGGCGCCGAACCTGGTGCCGGTCGCTCCCAAGCGGAAGGGCGGCATCTTCGGCCTCGGACCGGCCGTGGTGATCCTGAGCCTCGCGGTGGTCCACTTCTTCGTCGTGAAGGCGGTGAAGTGATGGCCCTTCGTCGTCATCCCGGCAGCGGAACGCTCGATGCGCTGCGCGTGCGCTGGCATCCGCGCGACTTCCCGCTCCGCGCCGCCGCCGAGGCGGTGCTACGGGCGGCGGTGCGGGAGCTCTCGCTGGAGCACGTGGTCCGCGACCTGCACGTCCGCGTGGATCTGGACAACCGCGACGACCACGCCTACATCGAGTGGAATACGCACGACCATCGGGCCGCGCGACTCTCCTTCGCGATCGGGAATTTCGTGACGCGGGCGCGCCGGCGGGCCTGGGCGCGCACGTGGGGCAAGCGGCCGGGCACGCCGCCGCTCGAGCCGCGGCAGTTCTCCGCCCGGAGCTTCTCGGAGGCCTGCCTGCACGAGCTCTCCCACCTCCGCGACGACCACCAGTCGGGCGTCGACCTGACCGGCGCTCCGGCGTCGGACCGCGAGGGGTTGAACGAGCTCTGGAACGTCTGGATCGACGGCCGGCTGAACCGCCGCGGCCTTCCGGCCATGACCCGGGGCGAGCGTCGCCGCGTCTACGTCCGGACCCTGCGCGGCACGCCGCGCTTCCGCGCGCGCGGCGAGCGCGTCTTCCAGGCGCTGTGGAACGCCGATCACCTGGGGCCGCGCGAGCTGCGCGCCTACCTCGCCGAGCTCACGACGCCGCTCCGCGGCGCCGCGACACCCGCCGCCCGCCCGCGCCGTCCGAAGACGACCCGATCCCGAGACCGAGTCAAGATCACCCGGAGCCGCCGGGCCCGATGAGCGAAGAGACGCTCCCCGCGGCCGCCGGGCTCCTCACCGAAGAGGAGCGCCTGCGGTTCCTCGTGCGCGCCTCGCGCGAGCTCGCCCTGTTGAAGCGCGACGCCCTGGCGCGCCGTGCGCGCGACCTCTTCCTGGGCGCCGGGTCCTTCTCGGAGTTCTCCCTCTGGGTCCTCGACCCGCGCACCGAGCTGCTCTATCCCTGGACGCTCTGCAACACGCCCGTCGTTGGGCGCCGCCCCCGGCTCACGCCGGGGCAGGGCCTGGCGGGGCAGGCCTGCGCCGACGAGGCGCCCGCCTTCCACGCCGAGCTGCCCGAGGCCCTCTACACGCCCTTCGAGTGGGGCGGCCGCCCGCGCGCGCAGCTCCGCGGCGTGCTCACCGTGCCGCTCCGCCAGGGCACGGAGCCGCTCGGCGTGGTCGTGATGCTGGGAGACGCCGGAGCCGCGGGCGTGGCTCCTTCCTCCGAAGAGATCGCGTTCTTCGGCGAGCTGGGCGCGCAGCTTTCGATCGCGGTCGGCAACGCGCGCATCTACGCCGACGCCATGCGCGAGAAGGTGCAGAACCAGCTCCTGCTCGAGCTCGGAACGCGCATCTCGGGAAGCCTGGACACCGAGCGCCTCATGGAGCAGATCCTGGATCTCGTGTTCCAGGTCGTGCGCTACGACGCCGCCGGCATCTACCTCGTCGACAAGAGGACCCAGTGGATCACGCGCCAGACCATCCGCGGCTACGACCCCGCGCGCGACGACGCCGTACGGCTCAAGGTGGGAAGCGGCCTGATCGGCTGGGTGGCCAAGGCGGGGCAGGGGGTCATCGTGGCCGACGTGCGCAACGACCCGCGCTACCGAAACGCGCGCGACGAGACGCGTAGCGAGATGGTGGCCCCGATCCGGATCGGGAGCGAGGTGATCGGCGCCTTCAACCTCGAGTCCGACGAGCCCGACGCCTACGAGGTCGAGGACATGGAATTGCTGATGTCCTTCGCCAGCCAGGCCGCGGTGGCCATCGAGCGCACGCGCCTCCACGAAGAGGTGCTGGAGAAGCGGCGGCTGGACGAGGAGATCACGATCGGCCAGCGGATCCAGCGCTCCTTCCTCCCGGCCCGGAATCCCGAGGTGCGGAACTTCGACATCGCGGGCGCCAACTACTCCTCCGACCGCGTCGGGGGCGACTATTACGACTTCATCCGGATCGCCGACGAGCACCTGGGAGTCGTGGTCGGCGACGTCTCGGGCAAGGGGATCGCGGCGGCCCTGATCATGGCCGCGTTCCGCGCCTCGCTCATCGCCGAGATCCGGAACAACTACGCGATACGCACCACCATGGCCAAGGTGAACCGGCTCCTCTGGGAGAGCGTCGAGCCCGACCGCTTCGTGACCTCGCTCTTCGGCGTGCTCGACACGCCGGCGCGGCGGTTCACGTACGTGAACGCCGGCCACAACCCGGCGCTGCTCTACCGGGCCGCCACGGGGCAGTTCGACACGCTGGAACCGACCGGGCCACTCCTGGGCACGTTCGAAGCCGCGACCTACAAGGAGCGGGTGGTGGAGATCCGGCCTGGGGACGTCCTGGTGATGTACTCGGATGGGGTCACCGAGGCGATGAGCCCGAGCGGGGAGCTGTTCGGCGAGGAGCGACTCCGGAAGGAGATCGAGGCCAGGAAGACCGAGCCCGCCACGGTCCAGCTCCGGGGCATCTGGGAGGCCGTCCAGACGTTCCAGGGCGGGGAGCAGGACGACGACGTGACCATCGTGGTGGTGCGGGGCCAGGCGGCTTGAAAGCGGCCTAAAACAAGAACGGCGGGCTGGTCAGGCCCGCCGGTCTATTTAATTGGAAGTTCCCCGATAAAACCGTGCCTAAAAGACTTGTTGAGGTCTTGGGCAACCCACCGGCGAACGCCGGGTCAAGCCACTTAGGAAACGCGAATCCCAGGGAACTTCACAACCCGCGTTCGTCACTTTAGACTCAGCGAGCCCCGAAAAGTTCCAGGGGGGACCGAAGCTCCGAACAACGTGAGGAATTGTAGCTAAACACTTGTGCCGCTGTCAATTGAAATGTAGCTGTTTGCAGGGGGTCGTCGGACGGTTTTAGCCCGCACTGCTTAATGTAACTCATACAATGGCTTAGGGGAGCGCAACATGACGCAGCAGATCGAGATTCTTCCGGTGAACGGCGCACGGATCGCCTACCAGGTCGAGGGAAGCGGCGAGCCGGTGGTCCTCGTCCATGCCGGCGTCGCGGACATGACCATGTGGGACGACCAGGTGGCCGGGCTTCGCGACCGGTATCGCGTGGTCCGCTACGACTGCCGGGGGTACGGCCGGACCGAAACGGAGAAGGTGCCCTTCTCGAACCGGGAGGACATCGCGGCGCTGGGCACCGCGCTGTGCTGGGCCTCGGGCTCGATGCTCTTTGCGTCGGC
>DATJEJ010000294.1:0-2160 GCA_035496795.1 Candidatus Omnitrophota bacterium | reverse complement strand
GCTCTTCCGCGACGCGGTCCGCCGCCGGATGATCAGCGACGTGCCGCTCGGCGCCTTCCTCTCGGGCGGCGTGGATTCCAGCGCCGTCGTGGCGATGATGGCGGCCGAAGGGGGCCCGGCCGTGAAGACCTTCACGGTGGGTTTCGAGGAGGCCGGCTACTCCGAGATCGAGGACGCGCGGGCCGTGGCCCGCCACCTCGGCACCGATCACCACGAGGAGACGGTGCGCCCCGACGCCATCGCGATCCTTCCCGATCTCGTCTGGCACTACGACGAGCCGTTCGGCGACTCCTCGATGGTGCCGACCTGGTACGTGGCGAGGATGGCGCGGCGCCACGTGACGGTGGCGCTCTCGGGCGACGGGGGCGACGAGCTCTTCGCCGGGTATACGCGCTACCAGCGGGCGCTCGAGGATCGAAGGCTCGACTGGATCCCGGAGCCGCTGAAGCGGCGCGTGCTGGCGCCCCTGGCCGAGGCGCTCCCGGCCGGAGCTCCGGCGCGGAACCGGCTCTACGCGGCCGCGCATCATTCGGTGCTGACCGGCGGTTACGACCTCGGGCTCTACCCCTATATCAAGTCCTGGCTCTACGCTCCGGCGATGCGCGCCGAAGTGGGGAACGGCGGCGGAAACGGGGGCGCGGCCCTTCCGGCCGGGCTGACCCGGGCCGACCTCGAGCCGCTCGATCTCGTGAGCCGGCTCCAGTGGATCGACACGCTCGCGTACCTGCCCGACGACATCCTGACCAAGGTGGATCGCGCGAGCATGGCGCACTCCCTGGAAGCGCGCGCGCCGCTCCTCGACTACACGCTGGTCGATTTCATGGCCCGCGTGCCCACCGGACTCAAGCTTCGCGGCGGCGTCTCCAAGTACCTCTTCCGGAAGATGCTCGCCAAGCGGCTTCCGGAGGCGGTGTTCACCAAGCGGAAGCAGGGCTTCGCCGTGCCCAAGGGGGAGTGGTTCCGGCGCGATCTCAAGGCGGTCGCCCGCGAGCGGCTCCTCGACCCCCGGACGCTCGCGCGCGGCTACTTCCGCCCCGAACGGATTCGCGAAGTGCTTCAACTGCACGAGGCAGGTCAAAGGGACTACAGCGATTGGATCTGGTGCCTCTTGATCCTGGAGGAGTGGCACCGGACCTTCATGGACCCCGCGACGAGGCGGATCTGAACGTGGAGGCTGCCTGAGATGTGCGGTATCTGCGGCATCTTCGCACCCGGCGCCGGCACGGTGGATCGCGCGGTCCTCGAGCGCATGACCTCGTCGATCGTTCACCGGGGTCCCGACGACGTCGGGGTCCACGCGAAGGGACCCATCGGCCTCGGCTTCCGCCGCCTCTCGATCATCGGGATCGAGACGGGGCACCAGCCGATGTTCACCGAGGACGGCCGGCTGGCGATCATCTTCAACGGCGAGATCTACAACTACCGGGAGCTGCGGCGCGAGCTGGAGGCGCTGGGGCACCGGTTCCGCACCGAGACCGACACCGAGACGATCCTCCTCGCCTATCGCCAGTGGGGCCCCGATTCCGTGCGGCGCCTGCGCGGCATGTTCGGCTACGCGATCTGGGACGAGGCCCAAGGCGCCCTCTTCCTCGCGCGCGACCGGCTCGGCATCAAGCCGCTCTACTACGCCTGGGACGGAAGCACGCTGCGGTTCGGCTCGGAGATCAAGGCGATCCTCGAGGACCGCTCATTTTCCCCGACGCTGGATCCGCTCGCGCTGGACGAGTACCTGACCTACCTCTACGTCCCGGCGCCGCGCTCCATCTTCCGCGAAGTGCGGAAGCTCCGCCCCGGGCACACGCTGACGGCGACGGCGCGGGGGATCGAGGAGCGGGAGTACTGGGATCTCGCGATCCGTCCCGGCCCGGCGCGGTCGGAAGAAGAGGTCGTCGAAGGGCTGCGCGAGGCGCTGCGCGATTCGGTGGGATGCCACCTGATGAGCGAGGTCCCCCTGGGCGCGTTCCTCTCCGGCGGGATCGATTCCAGCGCGGTGGTCGCGGTGATGGCGGGGCTGGACGACCGTCCCGTGCGCACGGAGTCGATCGGCTTCCGCGAGGACGCCTACGACGAGCTCCCCTTCGCGCGGCAGGTGGCCCGGGCCTTCGGCGCCGATGCCCGCGAGAAGGTCGTGGAGGCGCACGCGGCCGACATCCTGGACGC
>DATJEJ010000293.1:0-6353 GCA_035496795.1 Candidatus Omnitrophota bacterium | reverse complement strand
TCCTTGCCGATGAGAGCTGGCGTCGTTAGGGGTGGCGGAACGGCAGCTTTTTTACCGCCGCTAGCGGCGGTGAATCTCGTTACGCATGTCGCGCATGATTGACGTTCGTGGTCGACAAGAAATCGAGATCTACCCCGCCGCGAGAATCGCTTCGCCGCTCGCTGCGAGTGCCGGCTCCACCACCGACGCCAGCGCGTCCAGGAACGGCGGGAAGTCGTTCAGCCCTTCGGGGCGGCGGAAGTTGACGATCCCCACCTTCTTCGCCTGATCCCCGTAGAGCATGTCCACCTCGTAGAGTGTCTCGATGTGGTCGGAGACGAACGAGATCGGCACGGCCAGCACGTCCTTCACCCCTTCGCGTCCCAGCCGGTCGACGACCTCCTCGGTGGAAGGTCCGATCCACTCCACGGGGCCGACGCGGCTCTGGTAGCCGAGTGTCCACGGCAGCTCGGGGAGGCGCGCGCGAATCCCCTCCAGCGTGACGCGGATGTGCTCGCAGTAGGGATCGCCGTCGTCGATGAAATGCTTCGGCAGCCCGTGTGCCGAGAACAGGAGCGTGGGCCGGGATCCTGCGGGGAACGTGTCGAGGCAGGCGCGCACGCGCGAAGACAGGGCGTCCAGATAGGCGGGATGGTCGTACCAGCTCTCGATCCGCGTGAGCGGCATCCGGGTCTTCCGCCGCTTCATCACCCGCAGCAATTCCGCCATGGACGATCCCGTCGTGGCCACGGAGTAGTGCGGATACATCGTGAGCGCGACCAGGCGATCGCATCCCAGCGATTCCAGGCGATCCAGCGCGGCATCGGTCGTGGGATTCCAGTAGCGCATGGCGAGCGCGTACTCCACGTCGTGGCCGCGCTCGCGCAGCCGCCGCACCATCCCCTCGCCCTGGAGGGTGCTCCAGCAGACGATCGGAGAGCCTCCGCCGATCTTGTGGTAGTTCTCCTGCACTTCCTTCGTGCGTTTGATGGCGATCATCCGGCCGATGAACCACTGGCCCACCGGTCCGCCGGGGAGGCGGATGATCTCGCGATCGCTGAAGAGGCGCACGAGGAAGGGGCGCACGGCGTCCAGCGTGTCGGGGCCGCCGAGATTCAACAACAAGATGCCCGTCTTCATACCGTTCTGGAGAAGATCGGCTTCTTCTCGGCTTCGTTCTTCTTCTGATAGGCGTCGAACGCCATGCAGACGTTCCGGACGAAGAGCCGCCCCGCCTCGGTCACCTCGATCTCGCGCTCGTTCCGCCGCACGAAGCCGTGCTGCACCGGGCCCTCGTCCAGCTCGCGCAGGGCGTCGGCGAAGTATTCGGCGAACCGGATCCCGTAACGCTTCTCGATCTGCGGGATGTCCAGGTGGAAGTTGCACATCAGCTCCTGGATCACGTCGCGGCGGATCTCGTCGTCCTTGCTGCGCTCGAAGCCGCGCTCGATGGGCGGCAGCCCCTGGTCCAGCGCGTCCTTGTAGCGGTTCAGCTTCTTCGTGTTCTGCGCGAACGCGCCGCCCAGGTCTCCGATCGAGGAGACGCCGAAGCCGATGTAGTCGCGCGCGGGGTGCGTCGTGTAGCCCATGAAGTTCCGGAACAACGCGCGGTTGCCCGCGGCGACGGCGAGCGAATCGCTCGGCAGCGCGAAGTGGTCCATGCCGATCATCTGGTAGCCCGCTCCCAGGAACAGCTCGTGGGCGATCCCGAACAGCTGCAGCTTCACGTCGCGCGGGGGCAGGTCCTCGGGGCGGATCGCCTTCTGATGCGCCTTGATCCAGGGTACGAACGCGTAGGAGTAGACCGCCACGCGGTCGGGGCGCAGCTCCAGCGCCAGCTCGATCGTCTTCCGGAACGTCGCCTGCGTCTGGTGGGGCAGCCCGTAGATGAAGTCGAAGTTGATCGATTCGAAGCCCAGTTCCCGCATGTACAGGTGCAGGTCCCGGGTCTGGTTGAAGGTCTGGTAGCGGTTCACCGCCTCCTGGACGTCGGAATCGAAATCCTGGACGCCCATCGAGATCCGGTTGAAGCCCAGCTCGCGGAGCAGCTCCGCCTGGCGCCGCGTGGTGACGCGCGGATCCACCTCGATCGCGATCTCGGCGTCGGGCGCGAAGGTGAAGCGCTTCGCGATCATGGTCCACACGCGCCGCATCTGGTCGAGCGAGAGGTAGGTGGGCGTGCCGCCGCCCCAGTGGTACTGGACCAGCTTCGTGCGTTGGCCCAGCCGGTCGGCCACGAGGTTCACCTCGCGCTCCAGGTCGTCCAGGTAGGCGTCCGCCACGCCCGGCTTCTGCGTGATGATGACGTTGCACCCGCAGAAGCTGCACCGCTCCCGGCAGAAGGGGAGGTGGACGTAGAGCGAGAGCGGCTCCTCGGGCTTCTTCGCCGCCTCCTCCAGCTTGACGATGTAGCGCTTCGCGTCGAATCCCTCGTGGAACTCGACCGCGGTGGGATACGAGGTGTAGCGCGGCCCCGGGCGGTCGTACTTGGCGAGCAAGTCGGCCGTGACCGAGGCGGGCGCGGGCTTGGAATTGGCAGCGTCGCTCATGGGATCCCCGCGGGAGCGCGGAAGCGCCGGACGGTCTGGACGAGCAGGGACACGTTATCGACCGGCGTCTCCGGCCAGATGCCATGTCCCAGGTTGAAGATGAACCCCGGCCGCCCCGCGTTTTCTCGCAGGATCGACTCGGCCTGCACCACGATCTCCTCCGGCGGTCCCATGAGAACGGCGGGGTCGAGATTTCCCTGCACCCCATGGCCGCCCCCCAGGATGGCCCGCGCCTGGCTGACCGAGACGCGATAGTCGAGACCGTAGACGTCGGCTTTGATGCCGCGCAGCGCCTCGAGGTGTCCGACGGCGGGTGCGAGGGCGAAATAGATCTTCGGCATGTTCTTGGGAAGGGCCGCGAGAACGCGCGCCGCCGAAGCCGCCGCCGTGCGCGCGAACTCCGCCGGCGGGAGCGCGCCGGCTTGCGTATCGAACAGCATGATGGCGTCCACCCCCGCCGCGATCTGCGCCTTCAGGTAATCGATCGTGGCGTCCACGATGATGTCGAGGAGCCGCGCGAACCACTCCGGGTCGCGCGAGAGGAATGCGCGGGTCTTGGTCAGCTCCTTCGAGCCGCCGGCCTCGACCAGGTAGCTCGCGATCGTGAAGGGCGCTCCGCCGAACCCGATCAGCGGCACCCGCCCGGCGAGCCGCTCCCGTACGGCGCGGATCACCGGCCTCACGTGGGGCGTGGACTCGGCCGCGCCCTTCCAATGGAGCTTCGCCACGTCCTCGCGCCGCTCGATCCGGAATTCCAGCTGCGGCCCCGGATTGAACGCGATCGGCACGCCCAGCCCGATCACCGGAATCAGGATGTCCGAGAAGAGGATTGCCGCGTCGAAGCCGAAGCGGTCGATCGGCTGCGCCGTGACCTCGGCGCAAAGCTCGGGCACCGTGCAGAATTCGAGAAACCCATGCTTCTCGCGGAGCGCCCGGTATTCGGGGAGGTAGCGTCCGGCCTGGCGCATGATCCAGATCGGCGTCTCCGAGCTGGGCTCGTTGCGGCAAGCGCGGAGGAACGGGTAGGCGGGCGCGAGCTGGGTCATGAGAGCCCCTCCATCGCCTCGTCGGCGGCTTCCAGCGTCCTGTCGATGTCGTCGTCGGTGTGCGCGTCGGAGAGGAACGCGCTCTCGAACGCGGAGGGCGGAAGGTAGACCCCCCGCTCCAGCATGCCGTGGAAGAAGCGGGCGAAGCGCTGCTTGTCGGCGGCGCGAACGTCCTTCATCGAGGTCACCCGCGCGGGGCCGAAGAAAAGGGTCCACATGGAGCCCACGGCGTTCACGGCGCCCGGGATGCGGCGGCGCGCGAGGATCTCGCGGAGCCCCGCGGCCAGCAGCGTCGTGCGCGCCTCGACACGCCGGAAGATCTCCGGCTCCTTCTCGAGGATCTCCAGCGCCGCGTTCCCCGCGGCCATGGAGAGGGGATTTCCGGAATAGGTCCCTGCCTGGTAGACGGGCCCCTGCGGCGCCACCCGCTCCATCAGGTCCGCGCGTCCCCCGAACGCCGCGAGCGGAAGGCCGCCGCCGATCACCTTGCCCAGCGTGATCAGGTCGGGGCGCACGGCGTAGCGTTCGGCCGCGCCGCCGCGCGAGGCGCGGAAGCCGGTCATGACCTCGTCGAAGATGAGCACGGCGCCGTGCCGGTCGCAGAGCGCCCGGAGCCCGGGGAGGAAACCCGGCTCGGGCGCGAGCACGCCGTAGTTTCCGATGACCGGCTCCACGATGACGGCGGCGATCCCCGCGGGCTCGCGCGTGAAGTGCGCGGCCACGGAGTCGAGGTCGTTGAACGAGGCGATGCGCGCCTCCCGGGCCGTGGTCTCCGGAACGCCGGGCGAATCGGGAGTCCCCAGGGTCGCGAGGCCCGATCCCGCCTGGATCAGGAAGGAGTCGGCGTGGCCGTGGTAGCAGCCGTCCAGCTTCACGTACGCGCTCCGTCCCGTGGCGGCGCGCGCGACGCGGAGCGCGCTCATCGTGGCCTCGGTTCCCGTCGAGACGAACCGGATCCGCTCGGCGGCGGGGACGAATCGGCGGACGCGCTCGGCCAGCTCGATCTCGAGCTTCGTGCTCGCTCCGTAGAGGGTGCCCAGCGGGGCCTGGCGCTTCACCGCGTCCACCACCGCGGGGTGCGCATGCCCCAGGAGGAGCGGCCCCCATCCCAGCACGTAGTCGAGGAGCCGGTTTCCGTCCTCGTCACTCATCCAGGCGCCCTTGGCGGAGGCGATGAAGCGCGGCGTTCCCCCCACGCCCTTGAACGCGCGCACGGGAGAGTTCACGCCGCCCGGGAAGAGCCCGGCGGCGCGGTGGCCCAGGATCTCGCTCTCGCGCGTCTTGGGAACGATGCGCGCTTCCGTCATCGCGCCCTCCGTCCCAGGAGCGGGGCGACTTCCTTGGCGAAGTAGGTCAGGATCACGTCGGCGCCGGCGCGGCGGATCGAGGTGAGCACCTCGAGCGCGGCTCGCTCGCCGTCCAGCCAGCCCCGCTCGGCGGCGGCCTTGATCATCGAATACTCACCCGACACGTTGTACGCGGCGACGGGCATTCCGAAGCGCTCCTTGACGCGGCGGATCACGTCGAGGTAGGGGAGCGCCGGCTTCACCATCACCATGTCGGCCCCTTCCTCGACGTCCAGCGCCACCTCGCGCATGGCCTCGTCTCCGTTCGCCGGGTCCATCTGGTAGCCGCGCCGGTCGCCGAATTGCGGCGCCGACTCGGCGGCCTCGCGGAAGGGCCCATAGAAGGCGCTCGCGTACTTGGCGGAGTAGGCGACGATCGGGGTGTCGTCCATGCCCGCCTCGTCCAGCGCGCGGCGGATGGAGCCCACCCGTCCGTCCATCATGTCGCTCGGGGCGATCAGGTCGGCGCCGGCGCGCGCGTAGGCGACCGAGGCCCGCGCGAGCAGCGGCAGGGTGCGGTCGTTGTCCACCCGTCCGTCCCGGATCACGCCGCAGTGCCCGTGGTCCGTGTACTCGCAGAGGCAGACGTCCGCCCAGAGGAGCAGCTCGGGGGCCGCCGCCTTGATGGCGCGAAGCGCGCGCGGAACGATGCCGTCCTCGGCGTACGCCTCGCTCCCTTC
This sequence comes from Candidatus Omnitrophota bacterium, assembly GCA_035496795.1. GTDB lineage: Bacteria > Eisenbacteria > RBG-16-71-46 > SZUA-252 > SZUA-252 > DASQJL01. The sequence continues at coordinate 753 of DATJEJ010000293.1, read as the reverse complement.
GGCGTCCTTGGCCTTGGGGATGCCGAAGAGGATCACGCCGCCCACGCCCAGGTCCGCGAGCGTCTTCGCCTCGCGCACCGCTTCCTGGACCGAGAGCTGGGCGTGGCCCGGCATCGAGGCGATCTCGCGCCGCGCCGTGTCGCCGTGCGCGACGAAGAGCGGCGCCACGAGGTCGGCGGCGTCGAGCGTGGTCTCGCGCGTCATGGCGCGGAGGGCGGGGGTCGCCCGAAGGCGGCGGAGTCGTGTGGTCGGGAAGGTCAATGAGGGCTCCTCGCTACCGATTGTATCGTGTCGAGAACGAAAGCGCTGAACGAGTCATGTTTCCCCCCCACCGGGCGGGCCGCGTGGGCGTAGCCCCACCGAAGCAGCGCCTGGTAGGTGGTCTCCCCGCGCGCGAGCGCGACCGCATCCGCATGCAGCGTCTCCCCCGTGTCCGGGTCGAGCAGCCGCTCCAGCCCCGCGATTCCGGAAGGGCTGAAGTAGGTGACGACGCAGGGGCGCTTCGCGTCCAGCGCGCGGATGACCGGAGTCGGATCGGCGGGCAGATACGCGGTTCGGTAGACCTCGAACTTCTCGACCGGTATTCCGGCGCGCGTGAGCGCGTCCGGAAAGTCGGGGAGCGCGCGATCGCCGTGCAGGAACAGCACGCGCTTGAGACCCAGCGCGCGCGCATGCTCGATCAGATGTCCGGCTAGATGGCCCGCGCCGATGCCCGAAGACGGCACCGAGACGGCGAGACCCTCCGCGCGGAAC
>DATJEJ010000292.1:0-2154 GCA_035496795.1 Candidatus Omnitrophota bacterium | reverse complement strand
AGGGAGAGGGTCATCTCGCTCAGCACCTTCTCGTAGCCGCGCGCGCGCACGTAGCGCGTCTCCATCGACCCCACGGCGCGCTCGATGCGGCTCCAGGAGTCGATGCGCCGGATGCCCTCCAGGATCGCGTCGGGCGTGCTGAGCTTCAACATGATGGGCTCGGGTGAGCCGCCGCCGTCCGTGAAGTGGTACAGACCCTCCGTCCACTGGAACGCGCTGTAGATGATCTCCTGCGTGTGGTCCATGACCACCTTGACCAGCTCGCGCGCATCCAGCGCGCCCTGCTCGACGAGTATGGTGCCGAGCCGAATGCCCTTGCGCATGGCCCGGCTCGCGTCCACGTACTGATGGAGCGTGATGCGGCCGCGCCGCAGCAGCAGCTCACCCAGCCGGTCGTCGCGAGCGGACGAGAACGCGAAGACGAGGCGGCCGTCCTGGACGCGCACGCTTTTCTCGACCCCCATGTGGTTCAAGGTGAGCAGGCCGTTCCAGCGCCGCGAGTAGACCTCGCGCACGAGGTCGGCAAACTCGTGGTCGGCGAGCCGGCCCGTCGGCCAGGTGATCGGCGTCTCGGGAACGAGGGGCACGCCGGGAGTGACCGCGCCCGCCGGCGGCGCCGGAGCGACCGGCGGAGCCACGGCGGGCACCGGCGCGGCCGCGGGCACGGGAACGGCGAATGGCGGGGGGGTCTTGGCGGAGCGCGGCTTGGAAGGGAGCGGCGCGGGCGGCGGCGCTTCAACCGCGGGCTTGACGGCGGGGACCGCGGGCGCTTCGCTGCTCGCCGCCCCGGCGAAGGGGGGAGCCTCCTCGGCCGGAAGGTCGATGAGCACGGGCGTGGGGACGGGCTTCGGCGACCCGCTCTTCCCGCTCCGCTCCGGCGCGCTCTTGCGCTTGGGTGTGGTCCCGGCGGCGATGTCGTTCGCGCGCTCGATCTCGAACGTCTCCTCCACGGCCACGAGGGGGATCGGTGGCAGCTCCGGCGCGGGCCGCCGCGGCTCCTCCTCCACGAACGCGGGAACGGGGGGCGGCTGGACGTCCGCCACCAGCGATTCGGCGCCGTGCTCGTCCAGGACGCCGGCCAGGGGATCGCTCTCCACGGCGGGCGGTGCGGCGATCGCGGGGGGGATGTCGATGGGCGGCTCCGCGGAGCTCGGCGACTCCGCCGCGCTCGGAACCGGCCCGTTCGCGGCCGCGGGCGGACCGTCTCCGCCATGGAGCGCCCGGAGACGCGCCACCAGCTGCGCGTCGCCCGGCGCCAGCGCCAGCGCCTTGAGGTATTGCCGGCGGGCGCCGGCCCGATCGCCGAGCCCTTCCAGCGCTTCGCCCAGGAACCGCTCGGCCAGGATGTTGTCGGGGACCGCCTTGAGGACGCCCTCCAGCTCCGCGCGCGCGGCCTCCAGCTCGCCGTGTTCCAGGAGGGCGCGCCCGAGCGTCACCCGCAACGAGGGATAGGACGGCGACCGCTCGACGCCTTCCCGGGAGATGCGGATCGACTCCGCGAGCTCGCCCGCCTTGCGCAGCTCCTCCGCGAGCGCCCCGAAAGCGCGCGGACTGGGCTCCTTCTCGAGCTTCCGCCGCAGCTCGTCGATGCGCGGGTTGGAGGCCGCGGGCGGAGGGCCCGCGGGCGGCTCGACGGGCTTGTCCGCGCCGGCCCGTGCGGGCAGGGGAGGCGGCTCTTGCAGGCTGGGCTTCTTCCCCGGCGGCAGCGGCGGCGGGAGCAGGGCCGCGATCTCGGGGACATGGTCGGCCTCCGTCCATTCCCGGAGACCCTGTCGCCACACCAAGGCGGACGGGGGCAGAGCCATTGTGACCACGAGATGGACGATGTGCTCGACGCCCACTGGTCCCAACCGCTTGTCGTCCTGGACGTAGAACCAACCGGCCGCACTCATAGAGGCCGCCCGCCTTTTTTTGTGGGGGCTGCTCGCCGCCGTGAGGCTAGCACGGCTCCGGGCGCGCTGCGAGGGGTGACGCTCGCGACCTCGCGCTGGAGACAGCGGCCGCGGGATCCGCTACGATTCGGGTTTCGATTCATGAGCTCCCGACGCACCGCACTGTTCCTGGCCGCGGCCCTGGCCTGCCTCACGATCGCCTGCGGCGGAAGCTCCCCGACCGCACCCCCGTCGCCGCCGGTGGCGGCCGTGCCGTCTCCGA
>DATJEJ010000291.1:0-8392 GCA_035496795.1 Candidatus Omnitrophota bacterium | reverse complement strand
GAGGAGCTGGCGGACCAGCCCTTCGCGCGGATCCTCTTCCTCTTCCTCGGCCGTGATCGGCGGCGGGAGCAGCATGCGCGCCTTGATGCGCATGAGGGTCGCCGCCATGACCAGGAACTCCCCCGCGACCTCCAGATCCAGCTCGCGCATCAGCTCCAGGGTCTCTAGATACTGGCGCGTGATCTTCGCGATCGGGATGTCGGTGATCTCGATCTCGTTCTGCTGGATGAGATGGAGCAGGAGGTCGAGCGGGCCCTCGAACGCGGGAACGTGCACCCGGATGCCCGTCTCGGTCGCCGGCTGGCTCTCGGTCGCCGGCTGCGTCGTCGTCACGTCCACGTTTTCTTCCGTCATCCGATCTTCATCGCCTCGCGCACCTCGCGCATCGTTTCCTGGGCCACCGCGCGCGCCTTGGCTTCGCCGTCGCGCAGCGCCTCGACCACCCGCTCGGGATGGGCCTCCAGCTCTCTCCGGCGCTCGCGGATCGGGGCGAGCTGCTCGGCGAGGACGGAGGAAAGGTCCCGCTTGTCGGCGACGCAGCCGAGCCGCCCCTCGCGGCAGGCGAGGTCGATCCCGGGAGCGTTCGCCGCGTTGAAGGCGCGATGATACGCGAAGACGACGCATCCGTCCGGGTTTCCCGGATCGGTGAGGCGGATCTTCTTGGGGTCGGTGTAGGCGGTCTTCACCTTGGCCGCGATCTCCTCGGGCGTGTCCGAGAGGAGAATGGTGTTGCCGAGCGACTTGCTCATCCGCCGTCCGTCCAGCCCCGGCACCCGCGGGAAGCGCGTCAGCTTGGGCTCGGGCACGGGAAACACCTCGCCGTAGAGCGAATTGAACTTCCGCGCGATCTCCCGGGTCACCTCCACGTGGGGCACCTGGTCCTCGCCCACCGGAACCAGGTTCGCCTTGTAGAGCAGGATGTCCGCAGCCTGCAGCACCGGATAGCCCAGGTGGCCGTAGGAGAGCCGGTCCTCCAGCTCCAGGTCGCGCGCCTGGTCCTTCACGGTCGGGTTCCGCTCCAGCCGGCTGGTCGTGACCAGCATCGAGAACAAGAGGTGCAGCTCCGCGTGCTCCTTCACCCGCGACTGCACGAACACCGGACTCTTCTCCGGATCGATTCCCGCCGCCAGCCAGTCCGCCACCATCTCCAGCGTGTTCGGAAGGATCTGGTCGGTGTGCTCGTAGTCGGTGGTGAGCGCGTGCCAGTCGGCCACCATGTGGAAGTTCTCGCTGGAGTCCTGGAGGGCCACCCAGTTCTGGAGCGCGCCCAGGTAGTTCCCCAGGTGCAGCCTCCCGGTGGGGCGCATGCCGCTCAGGATGCGCGGGCGCTTCGCCTCGGCGCTCATCCGACGAGCCCTCCCGTGAAGAGCCGGGTCAGGACCGCGACGACCGGGAGGATCAGCATGCCGATGATCGAAATCCGCGTCAGGTTGCCGATCAGGATCAGCCCGAGCAGCAGCATGGGACCGATCGGCTCGAGGGCGCGGTAGCGCTCGGCCGCGGGCGCGGGGAGGAGCCCGGTCAGGATGCGCGAGCCGTCCAGGGGAAAGATCGGGATCAAGTTGAAGACCGCCAGCATGAGGTTGAGATAGACGCTGTACCGGACCATGTCCACGAGGGCCGCGCCCATGATGGTCCCGGAGAGATACGCGTTTCCGTCCACCGCGCGCAAGAGCGTTCCGAAGAGCGCCGCCAGAATCACGTTCGAGGCCGGGCCCGCGAGCGCGATCCACATCATGTCGCGCCGGGGGTGCGCCAGGTAGCGGGCGTCCACCGGGACCGGCTTGGCCCATCCGAAGCCGGCGATGAGGAGCAGGATGGTGCCGATCGGGTCGAGGTGCGCGAGCGGGTTCAGCGTGAGCCGGCCGAGCAGCCTGGCCGTGGGATCGCCCATCCGCGAGGCGACGTAGGCGTGGCTGAACTCGTGGACGGTGAGCGCGAAGAGAATGGGCGGAATGAGCAGCAGCATCCCCGCGACGCCGTCCACCCGATCCTCCCTGCCCCGATGCCCGAAGGAGCCTAGGGCTGTCCGTCGCGCCCGGAGGGCTTCAGCGACACTTCCGCCGAGTGCGTGAACCAGCGCGCGGCGGCGTCGCGAACATCCTCCGGCTTCAGCTGCAGGAGTGCGGTCTCGAATTGGTGAGGAAATTCGGTGGTGACGCCCTGGACCTCCCATCGGGAGAGGTTCCGCGCCCGGATCACCGGCTCGTTCTGTTTCCAGAAGAACCCGTTCTGCACGCGCTTCACCTGGACGCCCCACTCGCCCTTGTCGAAGGGCGTGGTCTTGATCTGCTCGAACACGGCGGCGACCGTGTCGCGCGCCGCCGCGTAGTTCTCCGGCTTGGCGGCGAGATGGACCGCCACGCTCGAGCGATGCGGATAGCTCGGATACATCACGCCCACGGCGGCCGCCTGCTCCCGCTGCGGCATCCAGAAGGTGATCGGCGAGCGGTCGGCCGAGCGCAGGTAGGAGTCGATCACCATGAAGGCGGGGTAGTCGCGGTCGGCGTAGCCGGGGGCCGGATAGCCGTAGACGAGCGAGCGCGCCAGGATCGGGCGCTCCGCCGTGATCACGGTGTCGGCGCCGGGCGCCTGCGGCGCCACGGACGGCGGCGCGGGAGGCGGGCCGGCCGGTGCCGCGGCGAAGAGCTTCTCCAGCTGCGCCATCGTCTTCTTGGCGTCGACGTTCCCCACGACCGATACGGCCATGTTCCCGCCGACGAAGAGCTTCTTGTAGAGCGCGAGCACGTCGGCGCGCCGCGCTTCGGAGAGCGTCTGCACGCTGCCGTGCGGCGGCCGCGCGAGCGGGCTGCCCTGGTACATCGCCCCGAGGAAATAGGTGTAGGTCGCCAGGAGCGGATTCTCGACGTCGTCGGCGGCCCTCGCCAGGAAGTAGCTCCTGGAATTCTCCACCGCGGTGTCCGGGAACGCCGGCGAGAGAACGATCTGCGCGAGCAGATCGACGGCATTGGAGCCGCCCTCGCGGAGGGTCTGGAAACCGACCTGGCCGTAGTCGGCGCTCGCGCCCGATTCCAGCGTGATCTTGTCCGCGAGAAGGCGCAGCTGGAGCTCGGCCGGGGGCAGCTTCTTCGTCCCCGACGTCAGCGCGCGCATCAGCACCTGCGACAGGCCCGCGGTCTGGTCGTCCTCGTACATCGTCCCCATGCGCAGCGCCACCATCCCCGCCACGTCGGCGCTCGTCCGCTGTTCCTGCACCATGAGCACGACGCCGTTCTTGAGCACCTTGCGGAAGATGGGGGTCCCCGGGTCGTACATCGGGACGCGAGGCCGTTCGGGCAGCACGGGCATGACGCGCTCATGCCACTCCTCGGCGGGCTGGCTGGAATCGGCGGGGGCGGAAGCGGTGTCGGAGGCCGCGGCCTGGGCGGCGGTCGGATCCGCCTGGGCGACGACCGTGCCCGGGACCTGCCCCGCCGAGGCAGGGGTCGCCAGGCCCAGGAGCAGGACCGCGGCAAGGCCGGAAACGGCCGCGAGGCAGCCTGAGGCAACCCCCGAAAGTCGTTTGGGCAAAAGAAGATTCGAGATCAGGGACATTTTCCCGAGGATAGCAGACCCACCGCGCTCCGTCAACGCGGCGGGCGATTCGCACGCCGTGTGTACCTTGCAAACACCGGCCCCGGGGACATTTCGCCCGTTAAGTTCGCCCCGGCCGGGGCCGATTTTTGGGATGAGGCCGGGGGGCCTTACGAGAGGAAGGCGAAATGGGACGTCTCGGCATGGACCGCGTGCGTCTTCGCCGCGGAAATTGCGTCCTGGCCGCCGGCATGGCGATCAGCCTGCTGGCCGCGATGCCGCGCCTCGCCCCCGCCGCCTCGACGGCCACATCCCCGGACTTCCCATCCCTGGCCACGGCCGCCGGAGTTCCCAAGGCCGCGCTCCAGCAATTCCGGGGAATCTGCTCCGACCTGGAGGCCGCCCGCGCGCGCCTTGCCAGCGGGCGCCTGGACGAGTCGGCGTTCGCGGACACGCTGCTCGCGCTGTTCTCCCGCGCCGACACCCTCGCCCAGACCCTCGCCGCCGGCGCCCGCGGCAATCCGGCGTGGACCACGCTCCAGCGCGGGGTGGGCTACCTGATCGAATCCCTGCGGGACAACTGGGTCGGGATCGCGGCCAAGAACGGCATGAGCTTCGCCGACGCCGACAATGCGTTGAAAGCGGCCGTGGCGTGGCGGACCGACGTGGCGGAGGCATCCACCCCCTGACCTTGTAGTCACCACCGGACGCCACGGTCGTGCCGATGCCACTAGGGATGCGCCACGAAGTAGTAGTTCCGCCCCTCCACGAACTGATCCACGAAATCCTGCCGCGAAAGCGGCGCTCCCCGCTCCAGCCACGCGCCCAGCAGAGACACCCTGAGTCCGATCGTATCCGCGAGCAGATCGTAGATCGCCTCGGGCCGCGTCTCGAAATAGTCCGCGCCTCCGAGTCCCGATTCGAACACGATCACCGGACGGCAGCGCCGGAGAAGCTCGACCCCGCCCTGCAGGAGCCCGAGCTCGCCCCCTTCCACGTCGATCTTTACGAAGGCGATGGGAAGTTCGGGCGGCACGACGCGGTCCAACGTCTCCATGGGAACGCGGATCTCTTCGGTCGGCTCATGCTCGCCCCAGTACTTCGCGCGATGCCGCAGACCGCTCAGGGCGGGATGGGCGATCGCGCGATGGAACGGGACCTGGCCCGGCCGCTCCCCCAGCGCATACGGCAGCACCCGGACCCCGGGAAACGCGGTCTCGAGCTTCCGGAATTTCTCGGGATTGGGTTCGAAGGCGAGGTGGCGGCCCTGGGGCGCGAGCCGGCAGAGGTGGCGGAGCATGCCGCCTTCGAACGCCCCGGCGTCGATCGCGTTGGCGGCGGGCGTCAGGACGCGGCGCATGATGGCGATCGTCTGGGCGTCGTAGAGGTGGCTCTTGTTTCCGGTGAGCGCCGCGTAGAGCCGCTTGGCGGGAGCTTCCCAGCGCGTCCCGACGATCGCGCGGCCAGCTGGTCGGATCATGGAAAGGGACCTCCGCCCGGGCTCTTCCGCTCGTTTGGGGTTACTGGGAGCTACAGGAAGGGGCGAAAGGTGCCGACAGCCTTGGTGCCGGAAGATTTGCGAGTAAAGATGGTGGAGCTGGCGGGGTTCGAACCCGCTACCTCTTGACTGCCAGTCAAGCGCTCTCCCAACTGAGCTACAGCCCCATCCTGTCGCAGCGGAACGAGATTACCCTTGGCTCCGGAGCCTCGTCAACGACCATGGACTGGAACCCCCGCCCCCGGTGCCGCCCTTGACCCCGCGCTTCCCTGCGGCGAGTATGCGCCCGTGCCCCCGCTGACCGGCCATCGCTACCACTTCAGCGGCGTCGGCGGGAGCGGCATGGCCCCTCTCGCGATGCTCACCGTCGCCCTCGGCGCCGACGTGACCGGCTCCGACCGGAATCACGACCGGGGCGTCGCCATGCACGTCTTCGAAGACCTGCGCCGCTCCGGCGTTCACCTGCTTCCGCAGGACGGATCGGGCGTGACCGAAGCGCTGACCGCCCTCGTCCATTCCACCGCCGTCGAGACCTCCAACCCCGATTTCGCGCGGGCCCAGGCGCTGGGTATCGCCTGCATCCGGCGCGGGTCGTTCCTGGCCCGCCTCGCCGCCTCGCGCCGCGCGGTGGCGATCGCCGGGACCAGCGGCAAGTCCACGGTGACCGCGATGACCGCCCACATCCTGGTCGCGGCGGGCCTCGACCCGAGCTTCCTCGGAGGCGGCGCGGCCGTCGGCCTCGCTGGCGCCATGCCTCCGGGCGGCCTGCGCGTCGGCGGCTCCGAGTGGTTCGTGGTCGAGACCGACGAGAGCGACGGCAGCGTCGCGGAGTTCGCTCCCGCCGTCTCGGTGCTCACGAACCTGAGCCGCGATCACAAGGAGATCGCGGAGACGGCCCGGAACTTCGAGTCGCTCCTGGCCGGAACGCGGGAGCGCGCGGTGATTCACGTGAGCGATCCAGAGCTCGAGCGCGTGCGCGTCCCCGAGACCCTGGACGTCCTGCGCGTGGCGATGCCGGGGGCGACGTGGGCCGAGCCCGGGCTCCGCGCCGGCGCCATCGAGCTCACCCCCGACGGCGTCCGCTTCGAGATCAACGGCGTCCTGGTTCGCGTCCCCTTCCCCGGCATCCTGACCGTCGAGAACGCGCTGCTCGCCTGCGGCGCGGCCGTCGCTTCGGGGGTGCTGCTCGAGACCGCCGCTCCGGCGCTGGCCACGTTCGGCGGCGTCCGCCGCCGGCTCGAGCGGATCGGCGGCCACCACGGCGTCGACGTCTTCGACGACTTCGCGCACAACCCCGTGAAGATCCGGGCCGCGCTGCGCGCGCTGCGACCCACGGGCTCGCTTCGCGTCTACTACCAGCCGCACGGCTACGGCCCCACGCGCTTCTTCGCCGAGGAGATGACCCAGGCCTTCCGGGACGAGCTTCGCTCCGGCGACCGCCTGTACCTGGCACCCATCTACGACGCCGGCGGCACCGCCGACCGATCGATCCGCTCCGAGGATCTCGTCCGGAGCATGGGCGACCGCGGCGTTCCCGTGGCCCTCGCCCCGACCCGGGAAGAGGCGTCGCGGGTCATGACCCAGGAGCTCCGGCCCGGCGACCGGCTCCTGGTCATGGGCGCCCGCGACGACACCCTTCCGGCGTTCGCCCGGTCGGTCTACGCCGCGCTAGTCACGCGCGACGATTCGCCGGCCGCACAGCGCGAACGCGCCTAGCCCCGCCAGCCAGAGCGATCCCGAGCCCGGCTCCGGCAGCGAGACTGGATCGGGTGGCGGCGGTGGGACCTCGCCGGCTTCGCTGAAGCTCCCGGTCCAGGCGCCGCACGTCACGCTGATTCCACCGAACGAGAACGTCGGGATGTCGAACCCGAACCCCAGGCGCGCGCCCTCGGTCATCCGCTGGAACGCGGAGATCCGCACGAAGTCGGGAATGTCGATCCACTGGCCGGGCGCCAGGTGCACGTTGGCGAGGTACGCCGCGAGGTCCGCGCCCGAGGCGCCGGTGAGCCCGATCCAGTTGTCGGCGACGCCCGTGAGCGCGCCTCCGCCGCCGCCGTTCGATCCCGACGCGGGCGAGCTGACCGCGTAGACCGAGTCGCTGAGGTCGATCACCGTCCGGCTCACGGCCCCCTCCGCTCCCGCGGCCCCCGACTTCCCCGCGGCACCTCCCGCGGCGACGTTCAGCTTGGACGAATAGCCCGTGATCCCGTTCACCCCGGTGAGCACCGAGACGCCGGGAAGGACGTCGGGAAACGCGATCTCCTGGTCGGAGGTGTTCTGGACGCGCACGGTCAGGCCCAGCGCGCCGGAGGGGTCGAAGAGCAGCGGCGTGCCGAGCTGCGTGAGCGTGGTGCCGCTGAGCGATTCCTGCGCGAGGGGATCCGCGACCGTGGTCGACCCGTCCGTCGCGGTCGCGCCACCGACCAGCGTGAGCGAGATCAACCCGGCCACGGCGGATCCGGGTCCGAGCAGGAATGCGACGGCGAGAAACGGGAACAGCAGGCGACGATGGGACACGGCAGGCCTCCGGGAATGGGTGGTGTCGGGAGGGAGGCCCACTGCGAGAGGCGTGCCGCGATCGCGCGCGGCCGCGCGCGCCGGCGAACGCGGCATGCGGGCGCGACAGAACGGCCCCGCGCCGTTGCGATGGCGCGAGGCCAGGAACCACGAAACGTCAACGCGCGGTGACGCGCGCGCCGACGGACGGAGACGTCAGCCGACCAGCTCGGTGATCGATTTCCCCTGCAGGAAGAGTCCGAGGTAATCCCGCCCACCGGCCTTGGAGTCGGTGCCGCTCATGTTGAAGCCGCCGAAGGGGTGGACGCCGACCAGAGCGCCGGTGCACTTCCGGTTGATGTACAGGTTCCCCACGTGAAGCCGGCGCTTCGCCTCGACGACCTTGGCGCGGTCGCGGGAGTAGTAGGCGCCGGTCAGGCCGTAGATCGTGCCGTTGGCGATGGCGATCTCCTCCTCGAACGACGAGGCGGGGATGACCGCGAGCACCGGGCCGAAGATCTCCTCCTGCGCGATGCGGGCGTCGGGCTTGACGTCGGCGATCACCGTGGGCTCGACGAAATAGCCGTCCTTGCCCTCGACACGGCCGCCGCCGGCGTCGCCGCGGGAGCGTTCGGCTTCCAGGGGCAGAAGTGCTCCGCCTGCTCGCGGGCGATCATCCACCGCTCGTTCTACGACGAATTCGTGCAGCGCCTGAAGGCGCGAGTCGACGCGATCACGGTCGGCGCCACGACCAGCCGGGAGAACTACCTCGGGCCCGTCGTCAGCGCGCGCGCGGAGAAGACGATCCTCGACTACATCGAGGTCGGAAAGACGGAGGGGAAGACGCTGAACGGAGGGGGCAAG
>DATJEJ010000290.1:0-5454 GCA_035496795.1 Candidatus Omnitrophota bacterium | reverse complement strand
GTCACCCATCCCGGGGCCCACATGGGAAGCGGCGAGGCCGCGGGGTGCGCGCGCATCGCCGATTCGCTGGACGCCGCCCGGGCACTCGCGCCCGCGCCCTCGGTCGCGACGCTTCTCGAGACGGTGGCGGGCCAGGGGACGACCCTGGGCCGGCGCTTCGAGGAGCTGGCCCGGATCCGGAGCGCCGTCGCGCGGCCCGATCTCGTACAGGTCTGCTTCGACACCTGCCACGTGCACGCCGCAGGCTACGACCTGGTCACCGAGCGCGGCTGCGCGGCCACGTTCGCCGAGTTCGACGCGGTGCTGGGATTGGAATCGCTGCGCCTGTTCCACGTCAACGATTCGAAGAACGAGCGGGGAAGCCGGGTGGACCGGCACGAGCATCTGGGGCGAGGACGGCTTGGGCCGGAGCCGTTCGCGCGGATCCTGCGCGATCCGCGCTTTCACGGGACGCCCAAAGTTCTGGAGACGCCCAAGGGGAAGGACGGCGTCGTGATGGATCGGAGGAACCTGGCGTTCCTGCGCCGGCTGGCTGGAGAACCGGGCGCGAAGGGATCGAATGGAAGAACCGGAGCCGAACCGCCGCGGGGAGTCGGCGATTCTTAGTAGCTCCGGTCCTCTTCTTCCTCGTCCTCTTCTTCTTCCTCCTCGTCGGAGCCCGTCAGGCCGCGCTCTTCTTCATATTCCAGCATGAAGTATTCGCGGAACGGATCGACGAGGTCGTTGAACACCTTGTGGGGCGAAGCGACACCGTACTCCCGCAGCTTGTCGCAGATCTCCCCGATCAGGGCATCCATGCGAGCCGAGAGATTGGTCTCCGCGATGAGACGTTCGACGATGTCCTTGTCCTGGTCGTTCGCGCTCATGGCTGTCGCCCCCTTGTTTCGAGAATGGGGTCACCGGGAAGCATGGAATTGTGGTCCCGGATCGGCCTCGATTATATCAAACCCTGTGCCGACGCGCAGGTTCTCGAATCGGCTCCCGAGGCGGATTTTTCGGGTGCCGCCTAACCCCTTCCCGCTTGACAGGGTAGCGGGCAGCGCGGAGCATCCGACGCCGTGACCGACGCCTCCGAGCCGCCCCACGCCCCAAGAGCCTCCGAGCCGGCCACTCCCCCCGTGTCCCCCGGCGCTTCGGGCACCCGGGACCGCGGCATGGCCCGCGCGGCCGGGGTGATCTCCGCCGCCACCTTCCTCAGCCGCGTCCTCGGCCTGGTCCGGGAGCAGGTCTTCGCGGCGCAGTTCGGCGCCGGGTTCGCGGTGGACGCCTTCCAGGTGGCCTTCCGGGTGCCGAATCTCCTGAGGGACCTCTTCGCCGAGGGGGCGATGAGCGCCGCCTTCGTCCCCACGCTGACCCGGGCCGAGAAGGAGGGGGGTACCGAGGCCGCGATGCGGCTCGCGAACCTGGTCGTCAACTTCCTCCTGGTCGTCATCTCCGCGCTCTGCCTGATCGGGATCCTGGCCGCCCCGTGGATCGTGAGGACGATGGCGCCGGGCTTCGCGGCCGTGCCCGGGAAGCTCGAGCTGACCACCCTCATGACCCGGATCATGACCCCCTTCCTGCTCCTCGTCTCCCTGGCGGCGGCGGTCATGGGCGTCCTGAACACGCGCCGGGTCTTCTTCCTCCCGGCCGTGGCGCCGACGATGCTGAATCTTGCCTTGATCCTGGCCGGCTTCGTGATCGCCCCGTACATGCCGCGCTTCGGCCTGGAGCCGATCGTCGGTATGGCGTTCGGCGCGGTGCTGGGCGGGCTGGGGCAGCTCCTGATCCAGGTGCCCGCGCTGCGGGCGCACGGATACCGGTGGAAGCCGCAGATCTCCTTCCGCGACCCCGGCGTGCTCCGCATGGTGACCCTGATGGCCCCCGCTTCGATCGGAATCGCGGCCGCCCAGATCAACATCTTCACGAGCACCTTCCTCGCCTCGATGCTGGTCCAGGGAAGCGTCTCGTGGCTCAACTACGCCTACCGGCTCATGCAGCTCCCGATCGGCCTCTTCGGGGTGGCGATCGCCACGGTCACGCTGGCCGAGGTCTCGCGGCACGCCGCGGCCGGCAACATGCGCGATCTGAAGGAGACCCTCTCCTTCTCGCTCCGGCTGGTGCTCCTGCTCACGCTGCCCGCGACGCTGCTCCTGATCGCGCTCGCGCGGCCGATCATCGCGCTCCTCTACCAGCACGGCCGCTTCGACGCCGCGGACACCGTCGAGACCGCGCGCGCCCTCTGGGCGTACGCGGTGGGGCTCGCCGCCTTCTCCGCGGTGCGCGTGATGGTGCCGGCCTTCTATTCCCTGGGCATGGCGCGCATCCCGGTCATGATCTCGATGAGCACGATCGGCACGACGGTGCTCCTCTACTTCCCGCTCATGCACTTCTTCCAGCACACGGGGCTCGCGCTGGCGGTGTCGATCGGCTCGATCCTCAACTTCACCGCCCTCTTCTGGATGCTGCGGCGGAAGATCGGCGGGCTGGGCGGGCGGAGGATGCTGGCCTCGGGCCTGCGCATCCTGGCCGCGGCCGTGGGATCCGCCGCGGCGGCCGCCGCCACGGCGCGCGGCCTGGAGAGGCTCGTGGGACTGCACGGCGTGGCGGCGCGGGTGATCGTCGTGGGCGGCGCGCTGGCGGTGGCCACCGGGGTCTACGTGGGGCTCTGCCTGCTTCTCCGGGTCGAGGAATTGAAGCCGCTCCTGGGCTTCGCATCGCGGCTGGCCGGCAAGCGGAGCGCGTGACGCCCCGGGTCGTCTGCCTGGACGTGGACGGCACGCTCACGGACGGCGTGCGGGGCCCCGTGCTTCCGGGCGCGGTCGAGGCGGTGCGCCGGCTGCGCCGGCACCTCCCGGTGCGGCTGGTCACGAACACGACCAGCGTGCCCCACGCCGTGCTGGCCGAGACCCTCATGGGGCAGGACCTCCTCGACGCGCCCGAGCACCTCTGGACTCCGGTGCTCGTCGCCCGCCAGGAGCTGCCCGCGCGCGGCCATGACGCGGGGATCCTCATCGCCGATCCCTGGCAGCGGGAGGAGTACGCCTGGTTCCGCGAGGATGCCGCCGGTCCCGCCGTGCTCCTGGCCACCGAGGCTCACGGATGGACGGTCGGGGCCCTCCAGCCGGCGTTCCGCCTGCTGGTCCATGGCGCCGCGTTCTACGCCCTCACGCAGAACCGCTACTTCCGGAAGGAGGGCGATCTGGTCACCGACCTCGGCGGCGTGGCGGCGCTGCTCGCCTACACCGCCGGAACGCCGGCGGAGACGCTGGGCAAGCCCTCGCGGCTCCTTTTCGAGGCGGTGGCCCGCCGCGCGGGCGCGGCCCTGCCCGAGATGGTCATGGTGGGAGACGATGCCGAGTTCGACGTGGCGATGCCGATCCGGCTGGGCCTCTCGGGCATCCTGGTCCGCACCGGGAAATACCGCGCCGGAGACGAGGCGCGCGTCGACCCGCGACCGACCGCGGTCATCGCCTCGATCGCCGAGCTGCCGGAGCGGCTCTAGGCCGATTCGGGGGTTAGGCCCGACTCGGGCGCCTTGCGCGTGAACCGCGGCGCGGCCGAGACCATCTTGATCAGCTCGCCGGGGTCGCCCGGCTTGACCAGGTGGCCGTCGAAGCCGGCCCGGCGCGAGCGCTGCCGGTCCTCCTCCTGGCCGTACCCCGTGAGCGCCACGATCAGGGCGTTCTCGTGCCCCGTGCGGCGGAGCTCGCGGCAGACCTCGTAGCCGTCCATTCCCGGAAGCCCGATGTCCAGCAGCACCACGCGGGGCCGATCCCGGTTCGCGATGGAGAGCGCGGTCGGTCCATCGTGCGCGACCGAGACCTCGTGTCCCGCGTGCCGGAGCAGCGTGGCCAGGCTCTCCGCGGCATCGGCGTTGTCGTCCACGACCAGCACCTGGAATCGCGGGGTCGGCTCCGATGGGGCCGGGTCAGGGGCGGGGCGCTTCAGGGGCGGCTCCGCGGGCATGCACGGGATGCGCACGACGAACTCGCTGCCGCCGGCGCCGCTCACCGCGTGGATCGCCCCGCCGTGCATCTCGACCAGGCTGCGCGCGAGCGAGAGGCCGATCCCCAGGCCGTCCTGGGCCGCGCCGGTGGGCCGCTCCACCTGAGCGAACATGTCGAAGACGGCCGGCAGGAGATCGGGATCGATGCCGATCCCCTGGTCCTTCACGCGGATGACCGCTTCGCCCCCCTCGCGGACGAGCGTGGCCTCCACGTAGCCTCCGACCTCCTGGTACTTGGCGGCGTTGTTCAGGAGATTGGCGACCACCTGAGTCAGCCGGACCAGGTCCCCCTGCACCCAGACCGGACGCTCGGGCAGCTGCAGCGCCAGGCGGTGCAGGCGCGCATCGATGAGGGGCCGGCTGGTCTCCACGGCGCCGGCGAGGACGGTGCCCAGGTCCACCGGCGCGATCTGCAGCTTGATCTTGCCGCGCGAGATGCGCGAGACGTCGAGCAGGTCGTCCACGAGGCGGGTCAGCTGGTCCACCTGGCGCCCGATCACGTCGCGCGCCCAGAGAAGCTCGGGATCCTCCGGCGCCCGGAGGCGCAGGATCTGGAGAACGTTCCGGATCGGGGCGAGCGGGTTTCGGAGCTCGTGCGCCAGCACCGCGAGGAACTCGTCCTTGCGGCGGTCGGCGTCCCGGAGCGCCTCCTCCAGGTGCTTCCGCTCGGTGATGTCGGTGGACACCGCGACGATCCCGCGCGGCACCCCCATCGCGTCCCGGATCGGCGCCTTGATCGAGGTGTAGTGGCGCAGCCCCCCGGTGCTCATCACCGCCTCTTCGAACTCGATCGAGCGGTTCTCGGAGAGGACCATCCGGTTGTTCACCTCGAAGGTCTCGGCCAGATCGCGCGGGAAAAGGTCGTACGCGGTCTTCCCGCGAACGCCTTCCAGCGCCAGGCCGAACACCTCCTCGAAGCGCCGGTTCACGTGCCCGAAACGCCCCTGGGCGTCGATGACGTAGACGACGGCCGACGTGCTCTGGAGGATCGCGACGCGCTGCTCCAGCTCCTGGTTCAGCGCCTCCAGCTGCTGCGTCTTCCGGTAGAGCTCGGCGAAGACCGAGACCTTGGCGCGCAGGATCTCCGGAACGACCGGCACCGATACGTAGTCCACCGCGCCGCACTGGTAGCCCTTCAGCCGGTCCAGGTCGGACATGTGGATCGCGGAGCAGAAGATGATCGACGTGCGCTGGTAGCGGGGATGGTCCCGGATCATCTTCGCCAGCTCGAAGCCGTCCAGGTCGGGCATGCTCACGTCGGTGAGCACCACCGCGATCTCCTCCCGCAGGAGCCATTCCAGCGCCTCGCGCGCGGAGCGCGCCTTGATGAGGCGCTCGCCCAGGTCCCCCAGGATCGCCTCGTAGGTGAGCAGCTTCGCCGGCTGGTCGTCGACCAGCAGGATGTTCACCTTGCCGTTCCAGCTCATGCTCATCGGGGCCTCACCGGTGGAGCCACATGCGCAGCG